>NZ_JBEXRZ010000303.1:0-6701 GCF_040613325.1 Streptomyces sp. NPDC006283
CCCGCCCACCATCGGACCTCAGCACGTTCCCCACCCATGAACAGCTCAACGAGCACACGGTCAAACCGTCACGACAAGAACCGTTGCAGTACTAGCTGCCCACTTTGAGGCGGAGTTGCTTGAGCCGTAGGCACGGCGTAGGCCAGGCCGTTGGCAGCCGGGGATGACGACGTTGCACCGAGGAACTCTCCTCCGCCCACGCCGCCTGACCGTGGTGGCCGGCCATCCCCAGCAGGCGCACGGCGCTCCAGGGAAAGGTCGGCGCCGCCGGTCAGCCGGTGGAAGGCGTCCGAGACACCGCAGGCCCGGAAGCCCGACGAACATGCTCTGCTCCCCGCACCCGCGGGGATGGTCCCTCGCCGGAGATCGCGACGGATGAGGCCTGGACCAGGGGAGCGCAGCCGAGAGCGTGTGCGGTGCCGGGTGCGGGGAGCAGTTGTCGAATCGTCTCGTTGATCTGCGTACGAAGGGACCATCCCCGCGGATGCGGGAAGCAGACGGAGGCGGGCACCAGGGCGACCTTCATGCCGAGACCATCCCCGCGGATGCGGGGAGCAGAGGCCGATGATCTCGAGGTCGGTGTGGAGGTACGGACCATCCCCGCGGGTACGGGGAGCAGTTCGCCGTCGGCTGGTTCGGTTTCTCCGGATGGGGACCATCCCCGCGGGCGCGGGGAGCAGGCGCGGCCGGTGTCGTCGTAGACGATGACCTTGGGACCATCCCCGCGGGCGCAGGGAGCAGCGCCAGACGTCGTCATCGCCCTCACCTGCGTGGGGACCATCCTCGCGAGTGCAGGGAGCAGTAGATCGTGGAGAAGTCGATCTCGTCCGTGTAGGGACCATCCCCGCAGGCGCGGGAAGCAGGGGCGTCAGTGTCAGAGTCGCCCGTAGGCGGGGGACCATCCCCGCAAGGCGCGGGGCACCACGGTCGTCAACAGGTAGCAGGGGAAGAGATCCTCGACGGGACGTCCGTACGCACCGAAGTGCTCGTAAGTAGCCAGCAAGCGAGGCGTGACCGGCTGCGTGAGGAGAGCGGCTCGCTCCTTTGGGCCACGCCGGAAGGCCGACGCAGGCAGCAAGTGATCGGCTGGCTCCAGCGCCAGTGCACCGGACGAGTGCTCCCCGGCGCGGAAGGAGGAGCACTCGATGTTCTGGTTGTGTTTCCGAGGCAAGGGCCCGGCTCCGGGCCGTGGGCGGGCGCGTGTTTTCAGGGTGGGCGCGCTGCTGCTGGCGGCACTGACGCCGGCCCTTCCGGCTTCGGCCGCCCAGGTATTCCCCTCCGCCTCCCAGCCTGGCGCGGTTCCCCATGGTGTCGTGAGCACGCCGCGGGGCGATGCCGGAGACCGGCTCGGCACTCCCGTGGTCACGCCCCTGGGAGAGTTCGGTGGAGTCCGCTACGTGCAGTACGACGGTGTGTTCGAGGGCGAGACGTCGACCGGGCGGTTCCGGGTGCCCTACCGGATCAGTGCTCCGGCCGATGCGCACGACACCAACGGCACCGTTGTGGTGGAGCCGTCGCACTTCGGGGTAGGGCTCGGCGCGTTGAATGTCTACCTGCGCAGGGACTTCCTGTTCCGCCAGGGATTCGTGCACGCCGGTGTCGGCTGGAGCACGCTCGGCAACCGCATCCTCGACCCGTCGGTGCCCGGCACGTTCATCGAGGGCGGATTCGAGGAGGACGGCGAGAGGGTCGACGACGAAATCATTTCTGACTTCGCCCGGGTGCTCTCCTCCCGCTCGTCCGACGCGCGCCCACTGGTCGGCAAGGTGCACCGGCGGTACGCCACGGGCTTCTCCGACAGCTCGTATCCGCTCCTGCGCCTGGTCCATTCCGGCCATGCCGCAGGCGCCTTCGACCTGGTGCTGCCCATCACCACGGAGGGATTCGACCCCCAGGCCGACATCGCCGCCGACCGCTACAAGGGCAAGATCCTCATCGTGAATTCGGAGGCCGACGATCCAACGAACCTGACCGACCGGGGCGTCGCGAGCAAGCGGTACCGCTTCTACGTCGTCGCGGGAAGCCCGCACGTTCCGGATCCGCTGGACGCACCGCTGGACGTGCCGTTCCCGGTGAAGGGATCCACACCGGCGAGCTTCGTGCCCGCCCTGCGCGCGCACTTCCTGCAGGGCCACGACTGGGTCCGCAAGGGATCACCGCCGCCGACGAGCACGCAGTTGCGCACCGAGGGCGACAGCATCGTCCGGGACGCCAACGGCAACGCGATCACCGAGGACCGCACCGGCCGGCTCGTGCCACGGCTGCCGTTCGTCGAACTCGGCGAGGCCCGGTACATCGCCGGCTTCATCGGCAGCTACGACAACGTGCGCACCGCGCAGCAACTCGGCTTCAGCAGCCACCAGGCCTACACCAAGGCCTTCGGCGACAAACTCCGTGACTACCAACGAGCCGGCTTCATCCTGCCGCAGGACGCCGCCGACATGCGCCGCCGCGCAAAGCTGTGCCCTCCGTCAACGTTCACCGAGACCTACCGCGACCACTACACCCAGTTCGTCGCGATCCAGCCCTGCACCGCCCAGTGAACCCGCACAGACACTCACCCCGCCAATGACACGGCACACCGGCAGCCGCGCCCCGGCGACGAGAACCGCCACCGCACGCCACAGAGCCGGACCGCACGCGGACGCACGCGATCCGGCCCTGCCGGTGCGAACGCCCGTACCGCAGACGACCGGGGCAGAGGCGCACCGGCGGTCAGACGTGCGGCTCAGGAGTACACGGCGGAGGGGCGCACCTTCGGAGCGCCCCTCCCCCACCGCCCGCCCAAGGGCCCGGTCCCGCGCAGGTGCACATGGCAGACCGCTTGAGATACAAAGCCACGCGTCATGGTGCTCGCGACGCAGGGGGGATGGATCCGTCGTTTTCCAACCAGTTCGACGTGCAGGCCGTTCTGGAAGGCGGGAAGCATCCCGCCCAGTTCGGGACCAACGTGCTGGCCGGTCTCGTTGAAGGGATCGACACTTTCCGCCGTCACCGAGCGGATGGGCTTGGCCAAGGGGCGAGGCGGCCGACGTACGGGGGGCGCCAGCCGCCTCAAGGCCACCGCCTGGGAACAGGGACCAGGGTGGCCGCAGCCCACCATGACATGGCCCCCGCCGGACCGGACCAGAACACGCCCCAGCGGCTGCCGGCCTCAACCGATGGGAGGCCGGGCACCCAGCCGGGCCAGGATCGGCCTGCCGCCCACCACCAGGAACAGGGCAACACGATCTGCCGCTACATCATTTGGCGGAACAAGCACGCCGCCGACGAACGCCTCCGCCAAGTCGTCCCCGGGGCGAACGGCGCCTGGCTCAGCGCTGGAGGGCCAGTCTCGCCGCTGCGGCCGGGCTGCGAGCGAGACAGTGCGTAAACTTTTGTTTCCATTCCTCGATTCGGAAACTATAGTTGTCACATGATGGTCTCTGAGATCACCCCGGAAGAACAGGCAGAACTCGACAAGGCGCTGTACGACGCCTTGAACCCGCTGGCCTCGGCGATTCGCTCCCGACAGACCGGGCTGCCCGCGGACCGTATGTGGGAAGCGGATCCCATCGAAGTGGCACTGTCCGTCCTGGCCGCTTGGAAGGTGATGGACGCCGAGGTCAGGCGGTTGACCGCGCACGCGGCAGCAACCGCTGGCTCCTACGGCGCCAGTTACGAGCAGATGGGGACTGTCTGGGGCATCACCCGGCAGGGTGCCCGTAAGAAATGGCCCGACGCCATCAGCCGCCCAGCGCCCGCGACAGCGGGCAGGAGCACGCTCGCGCTCTTCGGGGGGACTGCCGAACTGGTGCAGGCGCCCGCCGGTGACTGGAGTTGGACAGGCGTGGGCGCTGACGGAGCATCCGCCGCGGTCACCGAGGGGACGCGCTACGCGACCGCGGAAGAAGCAGCAGCCCATGCGGGCGCTTTCCTCAAAGAACACGCCCTCGACGCCGTCGACCGTTCCTAGCATCAGGCAACGTTCGCCCTGTTCACTACCTCGCGAAGTCGTTCGTTGGAGGCGTGCTTGTTCCGCCAGATGATATAGCGGCGGATCATGCTGCCTTGTACATCAAGGCCCACCAGGCGAGCGGGAACGTTTGGCGGCACCCGGCCCGGACGAGCGACGCACAGGGCCGGCTGCACCCGGCGCAGTTCAGTCGGCGTGCGGGTCGTATCCGAGGCTCTCCAGGAGTAGGCGGGCGTTCTTCTTCCTCATGTTCAAGGAGTGCCGCCAGGACGCGCATGTCCCGGTGGGAGGTGCGGCCTTGCGCTCGGGACCATCCCCGCGGGTGGGAGCAGACGACGACCGTGCAGCCCTCGGCGCGCAGGGCGGGACCATCCCCGCAGGTGCGGGGAGCAGAACGCGTCCGTCGCGAACTTCTCGACGTACAGGGGACCATCCCCCGCGAGTGCGGGAAGCAGGCGACCGCCCGCGCGTCGTGGACGCGGGAGTCGGGACCATCCCCGCGGGCGCGAGGAGCAGACTTATTCCTGGCGGAGCCATTCGCGGTCGAGGGGACCCTCCCCGCAGATGGGGGGAGCAGCCGAAGGAAAACCACGCATGGCTGGCTTCGATCACTTCTTGCGACAGCGTTTGTTAACGAGTTTTGACGGCATTGTCCGGTCGAGGGCTTCGCAGATCGTCACGAGTTTTGAAGGCACCTGCTGAGTCGGCAAGTTGCGACAGGGCTGTCACAAGCTTCGAAGATCCCTTGACCTTGCCCCAGAGGGATAGACGACAGTGCCTCTGCCGATCACATGAGCGGGCGGTCTGTGCTCGCTGGTCAAGGACGAAGAGGGGGAGTTCGCGTGACCGCGACCTGCGTCATTCTCGACATCGGCGGCGTGTTGGAGATCACTCCGGAAACCGGATGGGTGCAACGGTGGGAAGAGCGGCTGGAGCTGCCGCTGGGCACTGTCCATGAGCGGATGCGCGACGTGTGGCGGGCTGGGAGCGTCGGGAGCATCAGCGAGCGCGAGGTGCACGAGCAGGTGGCACTCCGGCTGGGTCTCAACGCCCCCCAGGGTGAAGCCTTCATGGCCGATCTCTGGGCGGAGTATCTGGGGACGCCGAACGAGGACCTCATCGACTATGTGCGGGGGCTGCAGGGACGCTGCAGGCTGGGCATCCTGAGCAACAGCTTCGTCGGCGCCCGGGAACGGGAGACGGCGCTGTATCACTTCGACGAATTGGTGGAGCAGATCGTCTACTCCCACGAGATCGGCATCGAGAAGCCCGACCTGCGTGCCTTTGAGGCCGCATGCGCCAGCTTGAACGTGCGGCCGGAGAACTGCCTGTTCATCGACGATGTCGCAGTCAACGTCGAGGCCGCCCAAACGGCGGGCATGCAGGCGCACCCTGTTCGAGGACAACGCCCGGACCATCACGCGCATCGCGGCTCACTTGGACGCCGGACCCTTGGTCCCAGGGCGTGTCCCGCTCGCGTGACGTCGGCCTGGCCGGTCTTCAGCGTTGCCGGCCAGGCGTTGAAGTGGTTGATCAGCCCGCTGCGGTCTGTTCCGCTCGTGCCCGGGGGGACCATCCCCGCAGGTGCGAGGAGCAGGCCTTGTCGCCCTGGCCCTAGTCCAGACCGTGGGGACCATCCCCGCGGACACGGGGAGCAGAGCGTGGCCTGGCGAGGGTAGAGGTTCGGCCGGGGACATCCCCGCGGGTGCAGGGAGCAGCCCTGGCCGGGCTGGGGACTCATCGAACGATGCGGATGCCTGGCAGCGGAAACATCTCATCGCCTTCTGCGGTGAGGACTTCTCGCGCCAGCTGCCAGGCGCGTCCCCACCCGGCGTCGGTAGCCAAGGCTTCCCTTGTCCACCGATCCACGTCGGTGACCTGGGACATCTCGATGAAAACTTCATCGATCATCTGCAGCAAGGGCAACACCTCACGACTGAGCTGGCCCTCATCGACCAGTCGCCCAGCGAGGCGGAAGGCATCATCGAAGCCCAAGGCGATCTCGTCCGGCGGTACGTCGTATTGGTCCAGCCAAGCCACCTGATCCGAAGCAGGCGCCGCAACCACGACGACCGCCTCGATCAGCATGCGACGACGCGCTGAAAGACCAGGGCTCTCCACAAGGTCATCGTGCCACGACCCCGCTTGAGCCCGATCGAAGCCACAGAGCAGCGCTCCGGCGAGGCTGTCTAGCGGTCGGTGGCCTTGGGGTGGCTGGTGGAAGCGCAGTCGATCCAGATCGTTCGGCGTTCGACGTCGAGTAGGTACCAGATACGCCCGCCAGCGGTGACTTCAACCTGCCAGCGGTCCATCGTCTCGCCGCGGTAGATGCCGTGGGCCAGCTCGCCCTTGAGCCGGTGATGACGCTCAGTCACCGGGTGGCCGGGGCCGGGCCGGTCCTCATGAGGTACCAGGCGGCGCGGATGATGCTTGCGGACGCGGGGAGCAGAGTATGGCGTCCACGTGGGCCGGGTCGAAGAGGGGACCATCCCCGCGGGCCCCGGCAGCGTGCTGGTGGGCGCGGACGACGGTGGAGTCGACCGCGACGACCCAGTCGAGGTCGCCCTCGGCGTCGGCCTGGGCGAGCAGAGCGGTGAAGACCCTCTCCCAGGTGCCGTCGGCGGCCCACTTCCGCAGGCGATTATGGGCGCCTTTCCATGACCCGAAGTGCTCGGGCAAGTCCATCCACGGTGTCCCGGTGCGGTACTTGAACGCGATCGCGTCGATCACCTGCCGGTGATCCCGC
>NZ_JBEXRZ010000304.1:0-6648 GCF_040613325.1 Streptomyces sp. NPDC006283
ATCGTCGAGAACCGCGCCTGACGGGGCGGCGCCGGTGGGGGGGTCCCGCCGCACCGGCGGGACGCCCCCACCCGGATTGTCGCGCTCACGGAGGGGCTCACGGGAGCCGGCGGGAGTGCGCCGACTGGAGCGCACCGGCCGGCATTGGGCCAATAGAGGGGACGTGCCCAAAAGTGGGGCGCGGCGTCCCCTGTGCGTCCCCCGAGGGCGCTACCTTCGTCCGACAAGCCCGTCGAAACGGTTCTGCGTCACCGCTGTGCGGTGGGGCGGGTGGGACTCGAACCCACGGCCGACGGATTATGAGTCCGCTGCTCTAACCGGCTGAGCTACCGCCCCTTACGGCGCGTCGCGCACATTTGTGCGCGCCGTCTGCCGCAGCATAGCCGGTCATACGATCTCCTGCTCCGCATGGTCGGCAACGCTCAACCCTCAGGACTGCGCTGCCGCACGCGCGGTTCCGGATCTTGCCCGGAACACACCGAACGGGCTGCGAGCGGGACGAGCGGGCAATGAAAAAGGGCCCCGTAGGGCCCTTCTCCGATCTGCTCCCCCGGCTGGACTCGAACCAGCAACCCTCCGGTTAACAGCCGAATGCTCTGCCAATTGAGCTACAGGGGATCGCGCTCCCCCGACTGGACTCGAACCAGTAACCTGCCGGTTAACAGCCGGCTGCTCTGCCAATTGAGCTACAGGGGATTGCTGCGTGTGCACCGAACGTACCTACCCGGGGCGTCCCGGGGGGCGTGCGCTCGCTGCGACACATACATTAGCGCAAGCAGGGGGGTGCTCCGCCAATCGGTATGGCACCGGGTGATCACGGGCCCCGACGGGTAGGCGGGCAGCACCGACGCAACGGAAGGGTGTCACCCATGCGGTACAAGCTCACGTTCGTCGCCGGACTGGCCATCGGCTTCGTGCTCGGGACACGGGCCGGGCGCGAGCGCTACGAACAGCTCAAGAAGTCCGCGCGGCAGATCTCGCAGAACCCGGCGGTGCGCAACGTCGCCGAGTCCGCCGCTCACAACGGTCGCGAGGCGGCGGGCAAGGCCTTCCACGCGGTCAGCGACAAGGTCGGCGACCGCATGCCGGAGTCCGTGACGGAGCGGGTGCGGGCGCTCAAGGAGCGGGGCTCCGGCACCGAGGACGACTGGGGAACCTCGAACACCTGACCCGAACGGCCCGGCGCTCCGTCGCGCGGAGGTCCGGGCCCGGACGACGCGAGGAGTCGGTGACGTCACGCAGGCCACGGCCCGTGTGACGTCACCGACTGCTCGCGTACGGCAGAATTCCGGCCATGGGGATAGTCGCCGGGTTGGACAGTTCATCGGGGTTCACGCGCATCGTCGTCTGCGACGCGGACACGGGTGCCGTACTGCGCCAGGGGTACGCGCCGCACCCCGTCGAGCCCAAGGCCACCGAGGTCGATCCGCAGGCCTGGCTGCTCTCCCTCGGAGAGGCCGCCACCGGCGGCCTGCTCGAGGGAGTGCAGGCCATCGGCGTCTCTGCGCAGCAGGACGGCCTGATCACGCTGGACTCACAGGGCGGCATCGTGCGCCCCGCGCTGGTCGGCAACGACAAGCGCGCGCAGGTCGCCGCGGCCGATCTCATCGACGCGCTCGGCGGCCGGCAGGCCTGGGCCGAGGCCGTCGGTTCCGTGCCGCAGTCGTCGCAGCCCGTGGCGAAGCTGCGGTGGCTGGCGCGGACCGAGCCCGAGGCCGCGCAGCGTGTCGCCTTCGTCATGCAGGCGCACGACTGGCTGGTGTGGCAGCTGCTGGGGCGGCCGGCCCGCAGGACCACGGACCGCGGCGGGGCCTCCGGCACCGGCTACTGGTCGGCGGGCACGGGTGGCTACCGCCCGGACCTCGTCGAGCTCGCGCTCGGGCACCAGTGCGCGCTGCCCGATGTGCTCGGCCCCGCGGAGGCGGCGGGCACCACGCCCGAGGGGCTGCTGATCTCCGCGGGCACCGGCGAGACGATGGCGGCGGCCTTCGGTCTCGGGGTGGGCGTCGGCGACGCGGTCGTGTCGCTCGGCGCGTCCGGTTCGGTGATGGCCGTGCACCACGAGGCGCTGGCCGATCAGAGCGGAATGATCACTTCGTTCGCCGACGCCACCGGAATGCATCTGCCGGTCGTGCACACACTCAACGCCGTACGGGCGCTGCGCGGGACGGCCGAGCTGCTGGGGCTGGCCGATCTTCAGGAGCTCTCCGCTCTGGCGATGAAGTCGACGCCCGGTTCGTCCGGACTGGTGCTGCTGCCGTATCTGGAGGGCGAGCGGACACCGCAGCTGCCGCACACCGCCGGCACGCTGACCGGACTGCGGCGCGAGTCGATGAAGCCGGAGCACCTGGCACGGGCGTCCTTCGAGGGCATGCTCTGCTCGCTCGCGGACGCGATGGACGTGCTGCGCGGGCGCGGCGTCGAGGTGCGCCGGGTGTTTCTGCTGGGGGCGGCCGCGGAGCTGCCCGCCGTGCAGGCGCTCGCGCCGGCGATCTTCGGTGCGCAGGCCGTCGTGCCACAGCCGGCGGACTACGCGGCGCTCGGCGCGGCGCGTCAGGCCGCGTGGGCGCTGGGCGCCGCCCAGGGCACGCTGTCGCCGCAGGCGCCGCCGGCCTGGCAGGGTGCCGCGGCCCAGGTGCTCGAGCCGGGCGAGGAGCTGGCGGTCGGTCAGGCGGTGCGCCAGCAGTACGGAGCGACGCGGGACCAGATCCATCCGGGGGCGTTCTCCGCCGCACCGTGAGCAGTGGTCGCGCGGCGGCCCGGGCCGGCCACGACGGAGTCCCGGTCCGGTCTCGCCGGAGCCCCGGTCCGGCCGTCGGGAAGATGCGGTCATACAAGCTGTTCTTGACCCGGGCTTGGGGAGAACTCATGGGGTTTACCGACCGGGTGTCGGAAGATGGGGTGACCCCTGATCTTGCCGAGCCCGAGAGACAGCGCGTGCTGATACGACTGCTGCGGACCTATCTCAGTCCGTACAAGAGACCCCTCGCCTTCCTGGTGGCGCTGCAACTGCTGCAGACCAGCGCCACCCTCTACTTGCCCACCCTCAACGCCGACATCATTGACAACGGTGTCGTGAAGGGGGACTCGGGCTACATCCTGGCCGTCGGCGCCCTCATGATCGGCATCAGCGTCGTCCAGGTCCTCTGCAACATCGGGGCCGTCTTCTACGGAGCACGGACGGCGGCCGCGCTCGGCCGCGACGTCCGGGCCGATGTCTTCGGCCGGGTGCAGAGCTTCTCCGCCCGTGAGGTCGGCCACTTCGGGGCGCCGTCGCTCATCACCCGCACCACCAATGACGTCCAGCAGGTCCAGATGCTGGTGCTGATGGCGTTCACGCTGATGGTGTCGGCGCCGATCATGTGCGTCGGCGGCATCGTGATGGCGCTGGGCCAGGACGTGCCGCTCTCGGCGGTGCTGCTGGCGGTCGTCCCGGTCCTCGGCATCTGCGTCTCGCTGATCGTGAAGAAGATGCGGCCGCTGTTCCGCACCATGCAGGAACGGCTCGACACCGTGAACCGTGTACTGCGCGAGCAGATCACCGGCAACCGCGTGATCCGCGCCTTCGTGCGCGACGAGTACGAGAAGAAGCGCTTCCGCGGGGCCAACGAGGACCTGACCGATGTGTCGATGTCCACCGGCCGCCTGATGGCGCTGATGTTCCCGACGGTGATGACGGTCGTGAACATCTCCTCCGTCGCCGTCATCTGGTTCGGTGCACACCGCATCGACAGCGGCGCGATACAGATCGGTGCGCTGACGGCGTTCCTCGCGTATCTGATGCAGATCGTGATGGCCGTGATGATGGCCACCTTCATGTTCATGATGGTGCCGCGTGCCGAGGTGTGCGCCGAGCGCATCCAGGAGGTGCTGGACACCGATTCGAGCGTGGTGCCGCCGACCGCTCCCGTGCGAGAGCTGCGCGGCCGGGGCCGGCTGGAGGTGCGCGGTGTCGACTTCCGCTACCCGGGCGCCGAGGAGTCGGTGCTGCACGGAATCGACCTGGTGGCGCGCCCCGGCGAGACCACCGCGATCATCGGCTCGACGGGCAGCGGCAAGTCGACGCTGCTCGGGCTGGTGCCGCGGCTGTTCGACGTGACGGGGGGCGAGGTGCTCGTCAACGGTGTCGACGTGCGTGAGCTGGACCCGGCGCTGATGGCGAGGACCGTCGGGCTCGTGCCGCAGAAGCCGTACCTCTTCTCCGGGACGGTGGCGACCAACCTGCGCTACGGGAAGCCGGACGCGACCGACCAGGAGCTGTGGGCGGCGCTCGAAGTCGCCCAGGCGGCCGACTTCGTACGCGCTCTGGAGGGCGGGCTGAACGCACCCGTCGCCCAGGGCGGTACGAACGTCTCCGGGGGGCAGCGCCAGCGGCTCGCCATCGCGCGGACGCTGGTGCAGCGGCCGGAGATCTACCTGTTCGACGACTCCTTCTCCGCACTCGACTACGCGACGGACGCGGCGCTGCGCGGTGCGCTCGCCCGCGAGACCGCGGAGTCGACGGTGGTGATCGTCGCCCAGCGCGTGTCGACGATCCGCGACGCGGACCGGATCCTGGTTCTGGACGCGGGGCAGGTCGTGGGGGCGGGCAGCCATCACGAGCTGATGGAGAGCAATGAGACGTACCGAGAGATCGTGCTCTCGCAGCTGACGGAGGCTGAGGCCGCATGAGCGGGCCGGGTGGACGCATGATGACGGGGCCCGTCGAGCGGTCGATGGACTTCAAGGGCTCGGGCAAGCGGCTGCTGCGGCAGCTCGCGCCGGAACGGGCGACGCTGTGGGTGATGCTCGCGGCCGGCGTGCTGAGCGTCGCCTTCGCGGTGGTCGGACCGAAGATCCTCGGTGTGGCGACCGACCTGATCTTCGCGGGCGTCGTCGGCCGGCAGATACCGGAGGGCGCCTCGAAGGAGCAGGCCCTCGACGACATGCGGCGAAGCGGCGACGACGGCCTCGCGGACATGCTCGCCCGCGTGGACTTCACGCCGGGCGAAGGCATCGACTTCACCGCCGTGGGGAACGTCCTGCTCCTCGCGCTCGCGGTGTTCGTGGCGGCCGGGCTGACGATGCTCGTGGCGACGCGGCTGTCGATCAAGGTGATCAACCGGACCGTGTACCGCATGCGGGAGGACGTGCAGGCGAAGCTGTCGCGGCTGCCGCTGTCGTACTTCGACAAGGCCAAGCGCGGCGAGGTGCTCAGCCGGGCCACCAACGACATCGACAACATCTCGCAGACCTTGCAGCAGACGATGGGTCAGCTGATCAACTCGCTGCTCACGATCGTCGGCGTGCTGGCGATGATGTTCTGGATCTCCCCGCTGCTGGCCCTGGTCGCGCTGGTGACGGTGCCGCTGTCGGTGTTCGTCGCGGCGAAGGTCGGCAAGCGGTCGCAGCCACAGTTCGTGGCGCAGTGGAAGTCGACGGGCGCACTCAACGCGCACATCGAGGAGATGTACACCGGCCACTCGCTGGTGAAGGTCTTCGGGCGCCAGGAGGAGTCGGCGAAGGGGTTCGCGGAGCAGAACGACGCGCTGTACGAGGCCTCGTTCAAGGCGCAGTTCAACAGCGGAATGATGCAGCCGCTGATGTTCTTCATCTCCAACCTGAACTACGTCCTGGTGGCGGTGGTCGGCGGTCTGCGGGTCGCGTCGGGCTCCCTGTCCATCGGTGACGTGCAGGCCTTCATCCAGTACTCGCGGCAGTTCTCGATGCCGCTCACGCAGGTCGCGTCGATGGCGAACCTGGTGCAGTCGGGTGTCGCGTCGGCCGAGCGGATCTTCGAACTGCTGGACGCGGAGGAGCAGGAGGCGGACGCGCCGTCCGCCGAGCGGCCCGAGCGGTCGAAGCCGTCCCGTGGCAGGGTCTCGCTGGAGAACGTGGCCTTCCGCTACGAGCCGGACAAGCCGCTCATCGAGGACCTGTCGCTGAAGGTCGAGCCGGGACACACCGTCGCGATCGTCGGCCCGACCGGCGCGGGAAAGACCACGCTCGTCAATCTGCTGATGCGGTTCTACGAGGTGACCGGCGGACGGATCTCCCTCGACGGGGTCGACGTCGCCACGATGCCCCGGGAGGAACTGCGTTCGGGCATAGGGATGGTGCTGCAGGACACCTGGCTGTTCGGCGGCACGATCGCGGAGAACATCGCCTACGGCGCTTCGCGGGAGGTGACCCGCGAGGAGATCGAGGAGGCGGCACGGGCCGCGCACGCCGACCGGTTCATCCGTACGCTGCCCGACGGCTACGACACCGTGATCGACGACGACGGCTCGGGCGTCAGCGCCGGCGAGAAGCAACTCATCACCATCGCACGGGCGTTCCTGTCCGACCCGGTGATCCTGGTCCTGGACGAGGCGACGAGCTCGGTCGACACCCGTACGGAGGTGCTGATCCAGAAGGCGATGGCGCGGCTCGCGCACGGCCGGACCAGCTTCGTCATCGCCCACCGGCTCTCCACCATCCGGGACGCGGACGTGATCCTGGTGATGGAGGACGGCTCGATCGTCGAACAGGGCACGCACGAGGATCTGCTGGCGTCCGGCGGGGCGTACGCACGGCTGTACTCGGCGCAGTTCGCCCAGGCCGTGGTCGAAGTGGAGTGAGTCCTCCCATGCGGCCCGGCGTCACCAATACCCCCGGTCCGGTGTCACC
>NZ_JBEXRZ010000305.1:0-6641 GCF_040613325.1 Streptomyces sp. NPDC006283
TCCGGATACGAGATCGCCTTGTTGTGGGCCTTGGCGAAATCGACCTGCTGCTGCAATCCGTACGGAGCCGTCACCTGTTCGTCGAACGTCCCGCCCGGCGGCTGGTCGTACGAGTCCATTCCGATGATGTCCACCACGTCGTCACCGGGGTAGCACTCGGTCCAGGGGATGGCGTCCTGACCGCGATTCGGGGCGAAGTCGAATCGGAACTCCTGCCCGGGGACGGAACGCATGGCGGTGACAATGCGGTTCCAGTACGCCTTCCAGGACGCGGGGTCCGGGGCGCAGCGGTGCGTGTACGTGATGCCGTTCATCTCCCAGCCGAGCACGATCACCGTGTCGGGGACACCGGCCTCGACCAGGCGCGTGGCCAGGGTACGGAAGTGCTGGTCGAAGCTTCCCTGGGCGCCGGCCCGCAGCAGGGCCTTGACCGCCACGTCGGGGAGCCGGTCCTCGTTGCGTTCCAGCATGGGGACGTTGAGCACGAACATCCGGTCCGCGGCACCGCGGCGCCAGTCGGCCCACGGCTGCAGGAACTCCGGTCTGCCTTCGATGTTGGCCCAGGTGTCGCCGGGCAGGTACGTGTGACCGACCTTCAGTTCCCGCCCGTCGAGCCAGCGGGAGAGTTCGGTCAGGCGCTGCACGCCGAGCGCACCGTAGTGCAGATACGCACCGGCTGCGACGGGTGGTTGCTGTGGAGGGCTCGGATTTTCGTCGGCGACGGATGTCGCGTTCGCCGTCCATGTTCCGGAAAAGACGCTGGAGACAAGGAGACCGGCAGCGACTGTCCCGATGCCCGTGCGGATGATACGGCGCCGTTGTGGCATGAATTGCTCCTCGGTGCGGACCGTTCTGCGATGTACACGACGGTAGTCAGAAAGTCGTACCCATGGGCTGCCTGAAGAGACGTCAGTAGGCCATTAGCGAATAGGCGCGCTCCATTCAGGACCATCCAGGTGAAAGGTATGACTCGAATGCCGATCCCCGACCCGGGAATGCCCGCGCTCGTGCTCCGGCTCGACCGGAATCCCTTTCACCACGGCACACTTGGCGCCGTCAGATCCCTGGGACGCGCCGGTGTGGAGGTGCATGCCGTGGTGGAGTCGGCACGCAGCCCGGTCGCCCGGTCCCGTCATCTCCACCGGGCCCACGTCCGGCCACCGGGCGAGCTGCGTCCCACGGACTTCGTCGACCTGATGCTCGAGGTGTCCGAGCGCATCGGACGGCGCGCCGTTCTGATCGCCATGGACGACCTCGGTGCCGTCAGCGTCGCGGCCCACGCCCCGCGCCTCGCCCACCGGTTCGTCTTCCCCGAGCAGGCCGCGGAGGCCACGGAGACCCTCGCCGACAAGACGGAACTGGTCCGGCTGTGCGCGGCCGCGGGGATCGCCCACCCGGACACGGTCGTGCCGCGCAGCGCCGTCGAGGCCGCTGACGCGGTCCGCCGGCTCGGGCTGCCGCTGGTCGCGAAGTGGAGCAGGCCCTGGCTGCTGGGACCGGACACGGGTCTGCGCAGCACCTGCCTAGTCACCTCACCGGGGCAGGCCCGGCGGCTGTTCGAGCGCAGCGGGCAGGCGGGCAGCCGGCTGCTGCTCCAGCGTCATCTGCCCGACGGGCCGCACTCGGACTGGTTCTTCCACGGATACTTCTCCCGTGGGTCCGTCTGTCTGTTCGGCGGCACCGGACGCAAGGAGCTCGCCTGGCCGCCGCGTGCCGGACTGACCGCGAAGGGCCGCTGGCAGCGCAACGACGACGTGGAGGCCGCGGCCTTGCGGCTGGTGGCGAGTTGCGGCTACCAGGGCATCCTCGATCTCGACTTCCGGTGGGACCCGGCGGGCGGCGCGTACCGCCTCCTCGACGTCAATCCGCGGCCCGGCGCACAGTTCCGGCTCTTCACCGACGAGGGCGGGTTCGACGTCGTGCGGTCCCTCTATCTGGACCTCACCGGTCAGGCGGTGCCGCGGGCCGAGGGCAGGCCGGGGCGGGTGTTCGTCGCGGAGAACTACGCGCTGCTGTCCGCCGTCGCCGGCGTCCGGTCCAGGACACCCGGCAGGGCGGGTGAGGCGCACCGAGGCCTGGAGACCGCCTGGTTCGCCCGGGACGACGTGCTGCCTTTCCTCGCCATGACCGCGGCGTGGCTGCATCGCGGCCTCGTCAAGGGCGCGAACCGGGTGCGCCCCCTGCTGCGGCGGCGGGCGGCGCCTGCCGCCGCAGTCGTACCGGAGGCCAGATCAGAAGGAGCGAGAACAGCGTCATGTACGACTTGGCAGTGATCGGCGCGGGCCCCTACGGGCTGTCCGTCGCGGCCCACGCCGCCGCGGCGGGGATGAGCATGCGGATCTTCGGAAGGACCATGGCGTCCTGGCGGGACCACATGCCCGAGGGCATGTTCCTCAAGTCGGAGCCGTGGGCCTCCGACCTGTCCGACCCCGGGGGCAAGTACACGCTCGGCGACCACGCGGCCGTCAGCGGTTTCGAGGCGCGGCACGGCCGGCCGCTGCCCATCGGGACCTTCACCGAGTACGGGACGTGGTTCGCCGAGCACGCGGTGCCGCCCGTCGACGAACAGACCGTCACCCAGGTCACGCCCTCCGCCGGCTGCTTCCGGGTCGAGACCGCGGAGGGCACCCGTATCAGGGCCCGTACGGTGGCACTCGCCGTCGGCGTCATGCCGTTCCGGCGCGTCCCCGGCCCACTCGGCCGGCTGCCCGCCGACCTGTGCTCGCACAGCAGCGGCAGCCCGGATCCGAGCGCGTTCGGCGATCTGGACGTCACCGTCGTCGGGGCGGGCCAGGCGGCGCTGGAGACGGCGACGCTCCTCGCGGAGCACGGGGCACGGCCGCAGCTGGTGGCCCGCACCGACCGGATCCGGTGGAACACGGTGCCGGAGCCGCTGGAGCGCGGCCGGCTGTCGGCGCTGCGCGCCCCTCACACCGGCCTGGGAGCCGGCTGGTCCAACTGGGCCTGGGCGCACGCTCCCGGGGCGGTCGGCCGGTTGCCCGCGGGTCTGCGTGAACGTCTCATGGACGGGGCGCTCGGCCCGGCCGGCGCATGGTGGCTCCGCGACCGCTACGAACAGCGGGTGCCGGAGCTGCTGGGCCACAGCCTCCGCGGCGCCTCCGTCCGCGACGACGGCCGAGTACGGCTCGAGCTGAGGGCAGCCGACGGCCGCATCAGCACCCTCGACACCGGCCATGTCGTCGCGGCGACCGGTTTCACCCCCGACCTGGACCGGCTGCGCCTCCTCGATCCCGGCCTCAGGCTCGCGATCAGGAGGGTGGGCGGCAGCAGGGCGCCGTGGCTGAGCGCAGGGTTCGAGTCCAGCTGCCCCGGGCTCTTCTTCGCGGGGCTGCTGACCGCGCCGACGTTCGGACCCGCCATGCGTTTTGTGTACGGCACGGCGTTCGCCGCCGACAGGCTCGTCGGCGGGGTGCGGCGGCGGCTTCGGCGGTGACGCCGGACGGGCCGCCCGGCCGGTCCGGCGTCCCGGCCCAACGCCTCGCCGGCCACGGCCCGTTGCGCCTCAGGCGGTGTGGCGGTCGTAGAGCCAGCCTCTCCTCGGCGGCGGGGGAGAGGGCCGGACGGGCGGTTCTCCCACCGTCCCCGGAACCGGAGGCGGAGGGAAGAGGCTGAGCCTCGTCCACTCCCCGTCCGGCCGGCCCGGCATGGTGCGGCCGGCGGCAGCCCATTCGCGCGCCAGCTGGTCGTAGATGGGGCTACTGCCGGACGGTGCGGCCGCCGGATCCGTTCTCGTCTGGACGCGCTGCCATCGAGCCGACGCGGTAATCCTTGCCATACGACCGCAAACGTCCACCCGGCTCCCTAAGTCACTGCTGCGGGCGGACGATGGGGGACGGGAGGAACGGTCTTTCGAGCCGGTCGCCCACAGCGGTGAGATTCACCCGTACGGCACGGGGCGTGCCGCACCGATTCACCCTCGGCGGACCCGAAGATACGCATCAACGGGTGGCGGAAGGGGACCGATGCGACACATGGCGACCGCACTGGTGCCGGCGCTGCTGCTGAGTCTCACCGCATGCCAGAGCAGTACCGCCGGCCCGGAGCCGGCACCGCGTACGAACGGCAAGGCTGCCGCGGCCGTGCCTGCCGGCGTCGGCGACACCGCCGACGTCGGCGGCTCCCGCTTCGGCGAGCACCTGCGGATCTCGCTGCGGGGGTTCGTCGATCCGGCCGTGCCCACCAAGGCCGCCCGGCGGCCCGCGGCCGGCCACCGGTGGGTGGGGGTGAACCTGCGCCTCGTCAACGTCGGGGGCGCGGCATACGAAGCGCCCCTCACGAAGGCGTGGATCGTCGACGAGCACGGCAGGAAGCATCCGGCCGTGACCTCCGGAGAGGTCACCACCGGATTCCCGCTCTCCGGCAAGTCGCTGCAGGTCGGCGACGACAGCGAAGGCTGGCTGGCCTTCGAGGTGCCGTACGGCTCCCGCGCCGTACGACTGCACTGCACGGTCGGCTCCCAGGAGCGGAACTGGCAGCTCTGAGGTGACGCACACCGACGCTCCCGCTCGCGAACCACCCTCGCGCACACGACCGGTGGCACTTTGCGGCCGAGGTTCCCCCGTCCAGGTGAACGGGGGCCGGGAGGCGGGTGGGTCCGCCACTAGGGTCCGAGCCATGACCACAGCGAACACCCCCAAAACCGCCGTGAACCGCGGCCGGTTGGGCACGCTCTCCCTGCTCGCATGGACCGGCGACCCCGACCAGGGGCACGACACCCCCTATCTGCTCACCTACTCCCTCGGGGACGGCACGGACGGTCCCGAAGCCGCCCGGGAGACCGCCCTGGCGATGATCGAGGAGCTCGGGCTCACCGTCGGCGACGAGATGCACGACCACACCGGCGAGAGCCACCGCACGATCCAGCTGCTGGTCGAGGGCGGTCAGGCGGTCGTCAACATGCCCTACCTCAAGGCCCAGTGCCCCGCGCCGCCCGAGTGGCTGGCCGCGGCGGAGCGCCGGGGCAGCGTTCACTTCATGATCGCCAGTCGCCCCTGGCCGGAGGCCGTGCCGGGCCGGCCGGTCACCGAGGAGGTGCTCCAGGCCTTCCTCGGCGACGAGGCGACGCTCACCAGCTCGGCCCACGTACTGCTGCCGGTGTCGCGGCTGCGCGGCTGATCCCCTGACGTCGGTCAGGACGGTTCGAAGGCGAAGCGCAGCGATCCGACCCGGTTGTCGAAGCTGGAGTCCACCAGGCCCGGCAGTCCCACCGCCCGAAGGCCCCTGGGCCTGGTGAGCAGTTCGTGGAAGAGCGCCTTCATCTCCTGCCGGGCCAGGTGGGAGCCGAGACAGTAGTGCGGCCCGCCCCCGCCGTACCCCAGATGCGGATTGGGGTTGCGGGTGATGTCGAAGACGTCGGGATTCTCGAAGACCGCCTCGTCGCGGTTGGCCGACGCGTAGAACAGCACCACCTTCTCGCCGGGCCGGTAGCTGCGGCCGCCCAGCTCGCACTCGGCGGCCACCGTGCGGCGGAACTGGATGATCGGGGTCGAGTGGCGGACGATCTCGTCCACGGCGCCGTCCGCGTGACTTGCGAAGTCGGCTTCCAGCAGCGCCCGTTGCTCCGGGTGCTCGCTCAGCAGCGACAGACCGTGGGCGATCGCGTTACGGGTCGTCTCCACGCCCGCCACCAGCAGCAGGGAGAAGAACGCTCCCAGCTGGCGGGAGTTCAGCGACTGCCCGTCGACGTCCGCGCACACCAGCGCCGAGATGAGGTCGCCGGTCGGCCTGCGGCGCCGTTCACGGGCGAGACCCGCCATCACGAGCTGCATATGGGCCAGGGCGCGCAGCCCGCGTCCCGGCATCCGCAGCCTGGCCCTCAGGCCGCGCCGTACGCCGACGCTCGCAGAGGCCTGGTCCACGCGGGCGGCGATCTCGTCGCGGTGGCGCTGTGGAATGCCCATCAGGTCGCAGATCACCTCGAACGGCATCCGCGAGGCCACCGAAGGGACGAAGTCCTCCGGCCGGCGCTCGAGCATCTCGTCGACGATCCGCCGGGCGACCTCGCGGACGTTGTCCTCGGTGGCCGCGAGCAGTCTCGGGGTGAAGGAGCGCGCCACGATCCGGCGCATCGCGGCGTGCTCCTCACCGTCCATATTGACCATCGAGTTGCCGAAGACGGCCTTGGCCCAGGCGGCCGGTTCCGGGGTCGTGACACCGGGTGCGCTGGCGAAGTCGCGCGGCCGCCGGCTCGCCTCCATCACGTCGGCGTGCCGCACCAGCGCGTAGAACCCGGGGCGGTCCCCGAAGAGGACGGGGCGATCACGCCGGCGGAGTTCGGCGAAGGCCGCGAGCCGGGCCGGACGCGGCAGCTGCCAGAACGCCGGATCGGACAGATCGGCCTGTGCGGCGCGCGCGGCCGGCCGCGGCGACGACTGCCCGGGGATTTCCGTACCCACGTCGACCTCCTGGAGCTCGGGATCCGTCCGGCCCTGATCCGCCGGACGCCCCAGGCCGACATGCTGGCCCATCGGGTCGTCAGCCTGCGTCCCGACATTGCTGCGGACGGGGGAGATTTGCACAGATTGAGCCGTCCGGATCGTTGGGGCAGAGCGACGGAAGGTCCGTGCAGCACAAGAGGGGACGTACGCAGTGATGAAGTTGACCACCCGGGGATCTCTGGC
>NZ_JBEXRZ010000306.1:0-6565 GCF_040613325.1 Streptomyces sp. NPDC006283
GGCGCGGGTAGAGCCCGCGGGCGGAGAGCGCCTTGCTGCGGTACGGCACGCCGTTGATGCCTTCCCGCTGTACCGATAACTTCCACCATGTCGGCCGCCGTCGCCGCCGCGCTGGCCGCCGGCCTGCTCGCCGGATCCGCGGACGCGTCCGCCGCCGACGCCTCCCAGGTGCGGATCCACGACATCCAGGGCAACACCCGCGTGTCACCGCTGGTGGGGCAGCAGGTGGCCGATGTGCCGGGCATCGTCACGGGCGTGCGGACCTACGGCTCGAAGGGTTTCTGGTTCCAGGACCCGCAGGCGGACGGCGACGCGGCGACCAGCGAGGGCGTCTTCGTGTTCACCGGCTCGGCGCCGACGGTCGCGGTCGGCGACCAGGTGCTGGTCTCCGGCACGGTCACGGAGTACGTCCCCGGCGGCACGTCGTCCGGCAACCAGTCGCTGACGGAGATAACGAAGCCGACCGTCAGCGTGGTCTCCTCGGGCAACGAGGTGCCCGAGCCCGTCACCGTCTCCGCCTGGTCGGTGCCTTCGGAGTACGCCCCGCAGGGCGACCCGGCGGCGGCGGGCAGCATCAACGGGCTCGCCCTCGAACCCCGCGAGTACGCCCTGGACTTCTACGAGTCGCTGGAGGGCTCGAACGTAACCATCGGCACCTCGCGTGTGGTCGGGGCGACGGACCCGTACGCCGAGCTGTGGGTGACCGTGAAGCCGTGGGAGAACGACAACCGGCGCGGCGGCACCGTCTACGGATCGTACGAGTCGCAGAACACCGGTCGTCTGCAGATCCAGTCGCTGACCCCGCTCGCAGAGCAGCCCTTTCCGAAGGCGAACGTGGGTGATGTGCTCGCCGGCACCACCGAAGGGCCCCTGGACTTCAACCAGTTCGGCGGCTACACGCTGACCGCCCGCACGCTCGGCACGGTCCACGACCGCGGTCTCGAGCGCGAGAGGACCCGCCCGCAGCGGAGCGGCGAGCTGGCGGTGGCGACGTACAACGTGGAGAACCTGGACCCGTCCGACCCCCAGGAGAAGTTCGACGCGCTGGCGAAGGCCGTCGTCGAGAACCTCGCGTCGCCGGACATCCTCGCGTTGGAGGAGATCCAGGACGACAACGGCGCGAAGAACGACGGCACGGTCGGCTCCGGGCAGACGGTGAAGAAGTTCACGGACGCGATCGCCGCCGCCGGGGGCCCCGCGTACGAGGCACGATCCGTCGACCCGCAGAACAACAAGGACGGCGGCGAGCCCGGCGGCAACATCCGCCAGGTGTTCCTGTTCAACCCGGAGCGGGTCTCGTTCACGGACCGCGCGGGCGGCGACGCGACGACGCCGACCGGTGTCGTGCGCGGGGAGCGGGGACGGGCGGCCCTGACACTTTCGCCCGGCCGTATCGACCCCGCGAACACCGCCTGGGACAACAGCCGCAAGCCGCTGGCAGGCGAGTTCAGCTTCCGCGGCAAGCCGGTCTTCGTGATCGCGAACCACTTCGGCTCGAAGGGCGGCGACGAGTCCCTCGTCTCCCACCACCAGCCGCCGAACCGTTCCTCCGAGGCCAAGCGTCTGCAGCAGGCCCAGGCGGTCAACACCTTCGTCAAGGAGCTCCTGAAGGCCGACCGCAGGGCCGACGTCGTGGTGCTGGGCGACATCAACGACTTCGAGTTCTCGCAGACGACGAAGGCCCTGACCGACGGCAAAGCCCTCTACCCGGCGGTCAAGTCGCTGCCCCGCTCGGAGCGTTACTCGTACGTGTACCAGGGCAACAGCCAGGTCCTGGACCAGATTCTGACGAGCCCGTCGATCCGCGACTTCACGTACGACAGCGTGCACATCAACGCGGAGTTCTCGGACCAGAACAGCGACCACGACCCGCAGGTGCTGCGCTTCCGCCCCTGATCGGCCCCCGGCGCACCGGTTGCGCGGGGTCCGCTCAGCTGTGCTCAGCTGCGCGGGCCCCGCGCCCAGGCCGTGACGTCCAGTTCCCCTGACGTGCCGATGTCCAGGAGGAACGGCAGCGTCTGCGCCTGCTCTCCCTCCTTCGGCGTGACGACCAGGTGGGCGCCGGGCGTCACCGCCTCGGCGGACGTGACCCGGTTCGTCCAGTGCAGCACCGACTGCACGCTCCCGCCGGGTACGACGGTCAGCGGCTTCGGCCCCTGGTCGCGCGAGGAGTCGGTGTAGGCGTTTCCGTGAGTGATGGTCAGCTTCAGCGGGTCGCGGTCGTCGTCCAGGGCGCCGATCCCGGGGTAGCCGTTGACCTGGTACGGCTTGTCACCGCAGTTGCTCAGCTCGAGCACGACCGCCCGGTGCCCCATCGCCGCGTCCACCTCACCGAGAGTGGCCACCGCGCCGGATGCGGGGCACGTGCCTTGCGCGGGTGTCGTGGTGGGCGTGGGTGTCGTGGTGGGCGTGGGTGTCGCCGGGGCGGCCTCGGCGCCGCCCTCCTCGCACCCGCTCACCAGTCCGGCCATGACCAGTGCGGCGACCACCGCTGCGGCCGTACGGCCACCCGTGCATATCATCAGGTTCCTCTTCCGTCCCGCCCCAGCCGATCATGCCAGGTCCGGGACTACCCGGTAGCACTGCTTCATGGTTTTACCAAGCAGAATTAACTGGAGCTAAGCAGCAATGCGTCGCACACTGCCGACATGACCTCCTCCCCTCCCTTCGGCCGCGCCCTGTGCGCCATGGTCACGCCCTTCGACCACGACGGCGTGCTCGATCTCGACGGCGCCCAGAAACTGGCCGCCCACCTGGTCGACAGCGGTTGCGACGGCCTCGTGCTCTCCGGCACCACGGGCGAGTCACCGACCACGTCCGACGACGAGAAGGCCGCGCTGGTGCGGGCGGTGGCACAGGCGGTCGGCGACCGGGCCGCTGTCGTCGCGGGCGTCGGCACCGCGGACACCCGGCACACCGTCGAACTGGCGCGGACGGCCGAGGCGGCGGGCGCGGACGGACTGCTGGTGGTCACCCCGTACTACAGCCGCCCTCCGCAGGCCGCCGTCGAGGCGCACTTCCGCCGGGTCGCGGACGCGGTGGGCATCCCGCTGATGCTGTACGACATCCCGGTCCGCACGGGCACCCGCATCGAGGCGGACACGATGCTGCGGCTCGCGGAGCATCCGCGGGTCGTGGCCGTCAAGGACTGCGCGTACGACCTGCTGGCCAGCTCCAAGGTGATCGCCCGCAGCGGCCTGGCGTACTACTCGGGGTGCGAGGAGCTCAATCTGCCCCTGTACGCGGTGGGCGGCGCGGGCTTCGTGTCGACCGTGGCCAACGTCGCGCCCGCGCAGCTGCGCGCCGCCCTGGACGCGCACGACGCCGGGGACAATGCCCGGGCGACGAGGCTGAACCAGCTCACGCTGCCGCTCGCCGAACTGATGATGGCGTCCGGACTGCCGGGCACGGTGACCGCGAAGGCGCTGCTCGGCGCGCTTGGTCTGCCGGGTGGGCCGGTGCGCGAACCGCTGCAGCCCGCCGGCCGCGAGGCGACCGACGGGCTGCTGTTGGCGTATACGGAGCTGACCGGCGGACAGCTCCCGGCGCCGTCTCAGTCGCGCACGTAGGTGCTGCCCAGGATCGCGGCATGCTCCAGCACGTCCTCGAGCGGGTCGTCGATCTGCCCCGTCGAGATCAGGGAGACGCTGTGGCCGTTGTGCGAGGCGTTGTGGGTCTCGTCGGCCTGTGCGACTCCGTGCGGAAACACCGTGGCGAACAGCGCGAGCACGCCGAGAGCGGTCGGCCTGGTCTTCATGTCGGTTCCTCACCTTGCCCGTCCGGGAGTGGACGGGTGACTCCGCGTCCGGCCTGTTCATCTGCCTGTAGGAGGAAGAGGTCACGCGGAGTCACACGAACGAGATGAGGAACGCCGCACTCAGTTGTGGCTGTGCAGCACCTCGTTGAGGCCGCCCCAGACCGCGTTGTTCGGGCGGGCCTCCACGGTGCCGGTGACCGAGTTGCGGCGGAAGAGGATGTTGCTCGCGCCGGAGAGCTCGCGGGCCTTGACGATCTGCCCGTCGGGCATCGTGACCCGGGTGCCCGCGGTGACGTACAGACCGGCCTCGACGACACACTCGTCGCCCAGCGCGATACCGACGCCTGCCTCGGCGCCGATCAGGCAGCGCTCGCCGATGGCGATGATCACGTTGCCGCCGCCGGACAGGGTGCCCATGGTGGAGGCGCCGCCGCCGATGTCGGAGCCGTCGCCGACGACGACGCCGGCGGAGATGCGGCCCTCGACCATCGAGGTGCCGAGGGTGCCGGCGTTGAAGTTGACGAAGCCCTCGTGCATGACGGTGGTGCCCGCGGCGAGGTGTGCGCCGAGGCGGACGCGATCGGCGTCGGCGATGCGCACGCCCTGCGGGGCGACGTAGTCCGTCATCCGCGGGAACTTGTCGATCGAGGTGACCTGAAGGTGCAGGCCCTCGGCGCGGGCGTTGAGGCGCACCGTCTCGACCTGGTCGACGGCGACGGGCCCGAGGCTGGTCCAGGCGACGTTGGCGAGCAGCCCGAACAAACCGTCCAGGCTCTGGCCGTGCGGCTTGACGAGCCGGTGGGAGAGCAGGTGCAGACGCAGGTAGGCGTCGTGGGCGTCCAGCGGCTTGTCGTCGAGCGAGGCGATGACGGTGCGGACGGCGACGACCTCCACGCCGCGTCGCGCGTCGGGGCCGACGGCCTTCGTGGCGGCGGCACCGAGGAGCTCTGCGGCCTGCTCGGCGGTCAGCCGCTCGGTGCCGGCGGGGCCGGGCTCCGCGACGAGCTCGGGGGCGGGGAACCAGGTGTCGAGAACGACGCCGTCGGCGGTGATGGTGGCGAGGCCGGCGGCGACGGCGCCGGTGGTACGGGGTGCGGGCGTGTCGGTCATGACACAGAACCTAACCGGCGAGGCGCCACCCGGGCCAACCGGTCTCAGTTGACGGGCGCTACGGTGTGCGGTCGAACAGCAGAAGCACTCGGGGGGACCGATGACCTACGGAAACATGCCACCGCACGCAGGCGCGCCCGGCCCACTGGGCCCGCCACCGGGCCCGCCGCCCGGCTGGGGCGGCTGGATGCCGCCGCCGCCCAAGCCGGGGGTCGTACCGCTGGGGCCGCTCGGACTCGGCGAGATACTCGGCGGGGCCTTCGCGACGATCGGCCGCCACTGGAAGCAGTTGCTCGGCATCGCCTTCGCCGCGTACGGCATGGCGCTCGTGGTCATCGGCGGCGCCATCGCCATCGTGTACGCGGCGGTCTCCGACCGCCTCGACCGGGTGCTGGACCCCGATGGCTCGTCCGGCTGGGACGAGGTCTGGCCGCTCCTGCTCACCTTCGGAGGGGTGTACCTCTTCGGCCTGCTCGTGATGCTGATGGCCAGTGCGCTCGTCTACGCGAGCTGTCCCGCCGTCCTCCAGGACGCGGTCCTGGGCCGGCCGTCGACGTTCGGCGCCGTGTGGGGCCGCAGCCTGGCGAGGATGTGGTCCGTGATGGGCAGTGTCCTGCTCACCGCGCTGATCGCGGCGGTGCCGATGCTGCTGTTCGCGGCCGCCGCCGTCGCGCTGTTCATCTCGCTCATCACGCTGAGCCTGGAGGGTACGGGCGGCGACTTCGGCTGGCTGATCCTGATCGGCTTCCTCGGTGCGCTGACCACCGGCCCGGCGGCCGTCTGGCTCTGGGTGAAGTTCTGCCTCGCCCCCGCCGCCGCCGTGTTCGAGGGGCAGGGCGCCATCGGGGCGATGACCCGCTCCGCCCAGCTGGTGCGCGGCGACTGGTGGCGGATCTTCGGTATCTCGCTGCTGGCCTACGCGATGGCGGGCGTTGCCGGCTACCTCGTCCAGCTGCCGCTGTCGCTCCTCAACCTCTTCGGCCCGAGCCTGACGGACGACGCGTCCACCAGCGGGGCCGCCCTCACGATCGTCATCACGTCCCTGGCGTTCGGCCTGGTCACGTCGCTCGTCGGCCAGGCTCTGACGGCCGCGTTCCCTCAGCTGGTGGTGAGCCTGCTCTACGTCGACCGGCGCATCCGCACGGAGAACCTGGCGCCGGTCCTCGCCGAGGCGGCCGGCGTGCCGTCGCAGGCACCACCGGCCGCTCCCCGGTATTGAGTCGGAGCCCAGCCCGAGTCAGGGCCATTGCATGCCGTAGCCGCGGCACAATGCCCTGCGGGCGTGGGGGGGACCCCCACACTGATCCGGCCTGATCCAAACGAAGGACCCTAGTCGAGGAGCGTCTTCTTCGGCCGCAGCACACAGAATTCGTTGCCCTCGGGATCGGCGAGGGTGACCCAGGTGGCGTCCTCGCCCTGCCCCACGTCCACCCGCCGCGCCCCGAGGCCGATGATCCTCTTCACCTCCACGTCCTGGTCATCGGGCGTGAGGTCGAGGTGCAGCCGGTTCTTGACGGTCTTGTGCTCGGGAACCGTGAGGAACACGATGCCCGGCAGGGCGCTTGCGTCCGCGCCGATGACGGTCTCTTCCGGGTCCTCGTGGAGGACCTGCCAGTCGAGGACCTGGACCCAGAAACGGGCGAGGGTTTTCGCGTCATGACAGTCGATCGCGATCTGGTACAGAGAAACGGCCATGCC
>NZ_JBEXRZ010000307.1:0-6548 GCF_040613325.1 Streptomyces sp. NPDC006283
GTACGGGGCGGGGCTCCTGCCTTTTCCGGCCCCGGCCCCGAGGATCAGGGCCTCTCGTCGCGCCGGCCGTCGTAGAGAGACTCGATCTCCGCCTCGAAGTCACGGGCGATGGCCGGGCGCTTGAGCTTCAGCGACGGCGTCAGATGGCCGCTCTCCTCCGTGAAGTCCGACGTCAGCACCTTGAAGCGGCGGATCGACTCGGCGCGGGACACCAGCCGGTTCGCCTCGTCGACCGCGCGTTGCAGCGTGCCGAGCAGCTCCTCGTCGTTCACCAGCTCGACCATCGGCAGATGCACCTTCTTCTTCATCCGGCGCCAGTGGTCGAGGCCGTCCTGCTCAAGCGTGAGCAGGGCCGTGATGTACGAGCGGTTGTCGCCGACGACCATGCACTGGGACACGAGAGGGTGGGCGCGCAGCCAGTCCTCCAGCGGGGCCGGCGCGACGTTCTTGCCGCCGGAGGTGATGACGAGGTCCTTCTTGCGGCCGGTGATCGTCAGATAACCCGCGTCGTCCAGTGCCCCGAGGTCCCCGGTGGCCAGCCAGCCCTCCGTGTCCGTCAGCGGTACGACCGCACCCTGCCCGGCGTCCCAGTACCCCTCGCAGACCTGGCCGCCGCGCAGCAGCACCTCGCCGTCCTCGGCGATCCGCACGGCCGTGCCCGGCATCGGCCAGCCGACGGTCCCGAGCCGGGGCCGCAGCGGCGGGGTCACCGTGGACGCGGCGGTCGTCTCGGTCAGGCCGTATCCCTCGAAGACCTGGATGCCCGCGCCCGCATAGAAGGAGGCGAGCCTGCGGCCGAGTGGTGAGCCGCCGCAGATCGCGTACCGCACCTTGCCGCCGAGCGCCGCGCGGATGCGGCGGTAGACCAGCGGGTCGTACAGCGCGCGCGCCGCCCTGAGCCCGAGCGACGGGCCCGGGCCGGTGCCGTGCGCGGCGGCTTCCACGGCTTCTCCGTACCGCTGGGCGATCTTCGCGGCGCGGTCGAACGACGAGGCACGCCCCATCTTCTCCGCGGTGGCCCGCCCGGTGTTGAAGACCTTCTCCAGGACGTACGGGATGGCCAGCAGGAACGTCGGCCGGAAACCCGCCATGTCCGCGAGCAGGTCCTCGGTCCGGATGGACGGCGCGTGCCCGAGCCGCACCCGGGCGCGCAGGCAGCCGATGGCCACCATGCGTCCGAAGACGTGCGACAGGGGCAGGAAGAGAAGGGTCGACGCGGGCTCCTTGCTGACGGACCTGAAGACCGGGTGCAGCAGCTCGACGGCGTTGTCGACCTCCGCGAAGAAGTTCGCGTGGGTGAGCACGCAGCCCTTGGGGCGGCCGGTCGTCCCGGAGGTGTAGATCAACGTGGCGATCGTGTCCGGCGAGAGTCCTGCCCTGCGTTCCGCGACGGCGGCGTCCGGGATCCCTGCCTTCTCACCGGCCTCGCGGAGCCGCGCCACCGCACCCGCGCCGAGTTCCCACAGGTGGGTGAGGCCGGGCAGTTGCCCGCGTTCCTGGCCGATCAGCCTGGCCTGGTCGGCCGTCTCGACGGCGCAGGCGACGGCTCCCGAGTTCTCGAGGATCCAGCGCGCCTGGAAGGCGGACGACGTCGGGTAGACGGGGACGGTGACGAGCCCTGCCGCCCAGCCGGCGAAGTCGAGGAGCGTCCACTCGTAGGTCGTACGGGACATGATCGCGACCCGGTCGCCGGGCCGGAGCCCCTCGGCGATCAGCCCCTTCGCCACGGCGAGCACGTCCGCGGCGAACTGAGCCGCCGTCACGTCCCGCCAGGCGCCGTCGGCGTCCTTGCGGCTCAGGACGGCTTCGCCGGGGGCCTCTTGAGCGTTGTCGAAGGGGATGTCGGCGAGGGAACCGTGGGCGACGACCGGTGCCAGCGCCGGCACGGACACCTCCCGCACTACCTTGTCCACCAGCTTCTTGTCCGGTTCCACCGGCGCGGGCGGCCCTGCGGGAACAACCAGATCGACGGACACGTGCGGCTCCTCGTCATACGGGTGGCGAACGGTGCTGGTGCGGTCGGGGCGGGTGCGACGGTGCTGGTGCGGTCGGGGCGGGTGCGGTCGGGGCGGCTCAAGCGCGCTCGAGGATCGCCGTGACGCCGAGGCCGCCCGCGGCGCAGACGGAGATCAGGCCGCGGCCTGGCCCCTCGCGTTCCGCGAGGAGTTTGGCCAGCGTGGCGACGATCCGGGCGCCGGTGGCGGCGAAGGGGTGCCCGGTGGCGAGCGAGGAACCGGCGACGTTCAGCCGGTCGCGGTCGACGGGCGACAGGCCCTGCCTCTCCCAGGCGGCGAGGGTCGCGAGGACCTGGGACGCGAACGCCTCGTGGATCTCGACCAGGTCGAAGTCCTCGATCGTCAGACCGGCGCGCTCCAGCATGCGCGGCACGGCGTACGCGGGCGCCATCAGCAGGCCGTCCTCGCCGCCCGACTGGTCGCCGTTCACGTAATCCACCGCACCCGTCTCGTATGCGGTGAGCTGTGCGAGCGGCTCGAAGCCGTGCTCCGCGGCCCACTCCTCGCTCGCCAGCAGCACGGTGGCCGCGCCGTCGGTGAGCGGGGTCGAGTTGCCGGCCGTCATCGTCGCGCCGGGCCGGTCGTTGCCGTACACCGTCTTCAAAGTGGCGAGCTTGTCGACCGTGGAGCCGGGGCGCAGGTTCTGGTCGCGCTCCAGACCGCGGTAGGGAACGACGAGGTCGTCGAGGAAACCCCGCTCGTACGCGGCGGCGAGCCGCTGGTGGCTGGTCGCGGCCAGCAGATCCTGCGCCTCGCGGCCGATGCCCCACTCGGCCGCGGTGATCGCCGCGTGTTCGCCCATGGACAGGCCGGTGCGCGGCTCCGCGTTGCGGGGGATGTCGGGCACGAGGTGCCTGGGCCGCACGCGGGAGAGCGCTTTGAGGCGGGCACCGGCGCTCTTCGCACGCCGGGCGTCGAGAAGGATCCGCCGGAGTTCGTCGTTGACGCCGAGCGGCGCGTCGCTGGTGGTGTCGGCGCCGCCCGCGACGCCGCTCTCGATCGCGCCGACCGCGATCTTGTTCGCGACGGAGATCACCGCTTGGAGGCCGGTGCCGCAGGCCTGCTGGATGTCGTACGCGGGTGTCCTGGGATCGAGGCCGGAGCCGAGGACCGTTTCGCGCGCGAGGTTGAAGTCGCGGCTGTGCTTGAGCACCGCACCCGCCACGAACTCGCCGACGGCGCCCGGCTCCCGCAGACCGTAGCGCTCGACGAGTCCGTCAAGGGCGGCACCGAGCATCTCCTGGTTGGAAGCGGTGGCGTAGGGGCCGTCGGAGCGGGCGAAGGGGGTGCGGCTGCCGCCGATGACCGCGACCCTTCGAGGGAACATCGACACCATCTCGACCAGCTCCTGACTCTTGAGTAACCTTACTCAAGAGTAAATCTACGACCGAGCAGGGAGTCAGGACAATGGCCGACCGCTATCTGAACTTCACCGGTACGGCGCCGGGCCGCTTCCTCACCCGCCGGCTCGGACTGCCCCAGCCCGCCCCGCTGCGCCGCTGGAGCCCCGAGAACCCCACGCTCGACGGTCCGTTGCTGGTGCTGACCGCCGGCACCTCCGGCCTGGACGGCCCGGTGCCGGACATCGGCCTGAAGACGGTCACCTCGACGGCGGCCCCCGGCGGTGTCCTGCTCGACGCGACCGGCGTCGCCTCCGCCACCGACCTGGCAGAAGTGCACGCCGCACTGCACCCCGTCGTCCGCTCCGTCGCCGACAGCGGACGCGTCGTCGTCCTAGGGGCCCGGCTTTCCGCCGAGGACCACCACCAGGCCGCGGCCCAGCAGGCGCTCGAAGGTCTCGTCCGCTCCCTCGGCAAGGAGATGGGCCACGGCCGCACCGTCAACCTCGTCCGGCTGACGGCCCCCTCGCCCGCCGCCGCGGAGTCGACGCTGCGCTTCCTGTTCTCCCCCAAGTCGGCGTACGTCAGCGGCCAGGTCCTCGAACTCACGGGCACCGAACCGGAGTCGCCCGCCGACCCCACCCATCCGCTCGCCGGCCGGACCGCCCTCGTCACCGGCGCCGCCCGCGGCATCGGCGCGGCCGTCGCCGAGGTCCTCGCGCGCGACGGCGCCCATGTCTTCTGCCTGGACGTCCCCGAGGCCCGGGCCGACCTGATACGCACCGCCGACGGGCTGGAGGCGACGGCACTCCCCCTGGACATCACCGCGGACGACGCCGCCCACCGCATCGCCTCCGCACTGCCCGGCGGCTGTCTGGACGTCCTCGTCCACAACGCGGGCATCACCCGCGACCGCCGGCTCGCCAACATGCCCGCCGACCGGTGGAGTTCGGTGATCGACGTCAACCTGGCCGCAGTGCTCGACACCACGGACGCGCTGCTCAGGACCGGGACGCTGCGCCGCGGCGGCCGGATCGTCGCCACCGCCTCCATCGCCGGCATCGCGGGCAACACCGGCCAGACCAACTACGCGGCGAGCAAGGCCGGGATCATCGGCATGGTCCGTTCGCTGGCCCCGCGCGCCGCGGCCGCCCACGGCGTCACCGTCAACGCCGTCGCCCCCGGCTTCATCGAGACGAAGATGACGGCCGCCGTGCCGCTGTTCATCCGCGAGGCGGGCCGGCGCATGAACTCCCACGCCCAGGGCGGCCTGCCCATCGACGTCGCCGAGGCGACCGCCTACCTGGCCCACCCGTCCTCGGGCCCCGTGAACGGCCAGGTCCTGCGGGTCTGCGGCCAGAGCCTGCTGGGGGCGTGACCATGCGGACCACCACGCTGACCGCCGCGCCCCGGCTCACCCCGCTGCTCGCCCGCGGCGCGGCGCTGTCCCCGCTCAAGCGCGGCGTCCGCGCCGGTGCGCCGCTGCCCGCGACCCGGATCGTGCTCCCCGGCGCCCGGGTCGACCCCGCGCGTCTCGCCTCGTACTCCGACATCTGCGGCTTCCCGGCGGGCGACGCGCTGCCGCTCCCCTACCCGCACATCCTCGGATTCCCGCTCGCCATGCGGCTGATGTCCGAGCGCGCCTTCCCCCTGCCGCTGCTCGGTCTGGTCCACACCCGTATAGAGATCGTCCGGCACGGGCGGCAGGTACTGCGGCGCGACGACCGGCCCGAACTCGCCGTCCACGCGGAAAGGCTCGTCCCCCACCGGCGCGGCACCGAGGTGGTCATGGCCACGGAGGCACGACTGGACGGCGAGCTCGTCTGGGAGTCGCGCAGCTCCTACCTGGCCCGGCACCGGACCACGTACGACGGCCCCCACGACGGCCCCGGTGACTGCGGCCCCGCCCGCGCGCCGCTCCCCGCCGTCGCCGAGTGGCGGGTCCCGGGAGACCTCGGCCGCCGCTACGGGGCGGCCTCCGGCGACCGCAACCCCATCCACCTGCATCCGCTCACGGCGAAGCTGTTCGGCTTCCCCCGGCACATCGCCCACGGCATGTGGACGTTCGCGCGCGCTCTGGCCGAGGCGGAGCGGACGGCAGGACCGGCGGCCGGGGCACGGGCCGAGTTCAAGGCGCCCGTCCTGCTGCCCGCCGACGTCGTCTACGCGGCGCGGACCACCGCCGACGGCACCGCCTTCGAACTGCGCGACGGCGACCGTGTGCACCTGACCGGAGAGGCCGGCAGCGGGGCCGTCGTCAGCGGGGGGACCAGCGCTCCCCGTCCATGAGGCCGCCCAGGCCGGTCCAGGCGAAGTTCATCAGCAGACCGGCGGCCTCCTTCGCCGACATGCCGCCCGAGTCGTTCGACCACCCGGCGAGCGACTCTGCAGCTCCCACGAGGGCCTGCGCGAGCCCCTCGATGTCACGGTCGGCCAGCTCGCCGCTGCGGTGCGCACCCGCCGTCCCCGGCGCGGGCGGCACCCCCTTGCGGGCCGCCGCGCCGATCAGGACGGTCACGAACGCGGCTATCTCCTCCCGCATCTTCGAGACCTCCGCCGCGAACGGCTCCCCGTGCGTACGTGCCTGGCGGTGCAGCACGGACCAGCCGTCGGGGTTCTCCTGTGTGTGCCGGAAGAACGCCTCCAGCCCCGCCCACATCTGCTGGTCCGCCGTCAGCCCCGGCTGGATCGCCGCCTGCACGGCCTCTGTGAGCCGCTGCGCCTCCCGCCTGATGCACGCGGTGAACAGCTCCTCCTTGGAGTTCAGATAGAGGTACACCAGAGGCTTGGAGACGCCGGCGAGTTCCGCGATCTCGTCCATCGACGCCGCGCGGTAGCCGCGCTGCCCGAACGTCTGCACGGCGGCGTCCATCATCTGCTGCTCACGCACGGCGCGCGGCATGCGTTTGGCCCTCACGCCCTTCACAGCACTCATGTCAGTGTTCCTCCCGCCCCACGCCCTTACTCAGCAGTAAGCGTACGACTCTGGCAGATGACTGCGTCATGGCGGCGTCCATGGCCCGCATTAAGGTGCAGCCCGCGGGGCTGGGTCAACCGGGCACGACGGGTCTCGGCCGGATCGGGACGAGGGCCGCGCATGCGCGGCCGCGGGCACGGCATCAACGCCTTGGCCTCGCGGGTCTTCTGGTCCTCGGCCCGCTGGTCGGCCTCCCCCATCTGCCCGACCCCGACG
>NZ_JBEXRZ010000308.1:0-6529 GCF_040613325.1 Streptomyces sp. NPDC006283
GTCAGACCCCCGCCCTGCGGATACCTCATCCAACCGGCTTACCTCGACGATCACCAACCGTCAGCCCCTACGACAAGACGACTTCAACGTCAGTAATCACGCACGAGGTCGTAAGTCCGCTCGACTGCCCACCGCTTCGGGATTGAGGTGACACCCTGCTCCGGGCGGTGCGGGCGGTGGTCTCCATGTCGATGCCGAGGAAGTGCAGCCCCCAAGAACGACCCCAAAGGTTGTTCAGGGAGGCCTGCTTACACGGGCTGTGGCGAGGCTCAGGGACGACGTCGACTCTCTGGACAGCTACCTACCGCCGCAGGTAGCTGGCATGGCGGCGCGGAAGGTGGCCGACGCCCTCACGTACCCCCAGTCGGCCACGGCATGACGTCATGGGTCGCGGCAGCACTGACCGTCGCGATGGTTTCTTGACCTGTGCTGCGAACTGGTGAGACGGCCAGCTCGATGAAACCTGCTGTGACGTCCCTTTCGTTCTTCCTCTCAGCAGTACTATGCCGCTGCCGCTCGACTACCTAGACGAACGATGGAGTTTCCCTATGAAGGCCGCTGTTCAAGCCGGTGAATCGCACCTTTCGACTGCGAGCGACACTTCTGTTCTGCGCGTGTGGCATAGCAAGCTCGCCCTGTCAGCAAGGGCTTCGGTGGCATGTGAAAGCCCTGAAGTGATGCATCAGCTTGTGACGCGCGGCTGGGGCGACTCACCAATCCGCGAGTCCGACCAGCGCTCCGTCCTGTATGCGGCTGAGCGTAGCCCAACCGATGCGGAACGCGGATGCGGCCTTACCGGTCGGCCTTCCGGCCTTCTTGTCCAATCGGGTGAGGAACCTGATTGGCGTGGGCTTATCCGCGATGGGGTCCTCGCGAGTGCCCACCCGGAGAGGGTGGAACAAGTCTGGCGCAGGGGGGAGAGAGCTGAGCTTCGCGTCAGTGCAAGCCCGTTGGTGAGCAGGAACGGCACGAATGGGAAGCTCGCACGGCGAGAGCTGCTGCGAACGCGTGAAGAATGCCGGACGTGGTTCTGCACCCACCTGAAGCGTGCCGGTTGCACCCCCATCCTCGCGAGCATTGAAGTCGCAGATGCTGAACGCACTCGCGCCCATGGGCGGACCATCACCTTCCGTTCGTTCAGGGCAACCGTGAAGATCTCCGACCCGGAACGCTTTCACGCACTCCTCGTCTCCGGCATGGGGCGCAACCGCGCCTGGGGCGCCGGACTGGTCTTGGCAAGATAGTGCTAAATTCCTCTTTCTCTGGGTATTTGTCCTGGTGGCGGGGTGATTCGGGTGCGGGTGCTGCGGTGGTGCTACGGGCACGGCTGAGCCGTGACGAGATGGGTCGTGCGTCAGCTGTCATGAGCGCGCAAGGCACCGCGTGATCTGGTGCTGCGGGCACGGATGGTCGACTTGAGTTGGTCCGGACAGCGGGTCCCGGCCATCGCGGATGAGTTGAGGTGCAGCGCCAAAGTCGGTCCGCCGCTGGCTGCACCGTTTCAACCGCTTGGGCCTGGAGGGGTTGGAGGACCTGGGTGGACAGGGCCGCAACCGGCGGATCACCAAGTCGGAGCGCTCAAGAATCATCGGCATGGTCAAACAGTCACCTCCAGGCCGGCTGACCGTACAGGCCGGCGGAGTGTCGGCCGCGGCGGATGAGTCCGGGCCGCCGGAGTGGACTCTGGAGGCTCTGGCCGAGGCCGGACGGCTGGGTATCGAGATCGGTCGCAGCCAGGTCCGCCGGATCCTGCTCGCAGAGGGAGTGCGTTGGCGCGCACCCGTTCCTGGACTCGCTCGTGACGCGGGCTTCGAGGGAAAAGGACGCGGATCATCGGGCTCTATACCTGCCCGCCCGACGGTGCGACGGTCTTCTGCGCCGCCGAACTCGGACCGGTGATCCCCCGCACTTTTCGGCGTTGCTGCTAGTCAGGCTCGGACGGTGTGGTCGGAGACAAGGCCGCAATGGCGCGGTAGGTCTCGGGCAGACGGTCGCGGCAGTGGGTGAAGCGGGTCAGTTGTTTCCAGCGTTTGTGGTCGGCGAGGGCATGTTCGACGGTGATGCGGTCCGATGAGTGTCCGTGGCGTCACGTTCCCACTATTCGGCTCTTGCGGACCGCTGAAAATGATGAATGCGTGATAGATCCGGACCGCCTCGTCGTCCGGGAAGCCGACTGTGCGCAGCAGCCACAGGATTCGTCTCGTCGGCCGCCACTTCGTACCCCTTGCCCGTCCCATGGCTGGCGGTCAGCACTGCTGCCGCCTGCGGATGCTCGAGATACGCGGTGAATGCGCAGCCTTGGACACGGCACGCTCCCTCCATCACCGTGACCCAACCCATCTTACGCCAACGTGATTGACGTTAACAGCGGTGAGCGCGTTGGATCGGATCCGACAAGCGGCGCGCCCGCCGGGAACGGCATACAGTCCTTGGCCGTCGGGTGCCACAGGCTGCGATTCCTTCGCTGATCGCAGGGACAGCACGACCATCACGAGGAGATCCAATGCCCGGCAAACGCGAATACACTCTCGAACTGCGGCACGCCCTGAACGGGGGCGCGCAGATCATCCAATCCCTCAGCGGCCAACCGATGTCGTGGACTGACGGAGCATGCCTCTACCGGGGCCGCGAATGCCGGGACATATACATCGCGCGGAAGACGGCCGAGTCATGACCCGCCCTTGGCCGAGGTTTCCGTCGGCGAGTACGCGCAGGATCCCGCCGACAGCCGGGAACCTTTCCCCCCTCCACATCCCCCAGGTACACATCAACGGCCGTGTTTTCTGCTCCACCTGTCGAGCGTGGGGGCCGAGGCAGAGTAAATGGCGTAGTGCGCTCGCCCTCGGAAATTTTCACCACATGACAGGACGGTGGTATCTCAGGGCCGTTCCGAGGTGACCGACCGGGGTTGGCGATTTTCTCCGGCTGGTGGGTTCCACCCGGGTGTCGTACCCGAAGAGAAAAGAAGGACTGACCTGCGAGCTCACCGGCATCACAGATGCATCGGCTTCGGAACGAACCCTCCAACGTCCCGGACCGGCACCACCCCCCGGCTGGGGCAGACAGACCCGGGCGCGCCAGACGGTACCGCCCAGCTGAGCGAGGTCTCTCTCCCCCTGGCCTCGGGCAGCTTGACGCCGGATTTCTCCCCGGCAAGCGGCTCAGCGCGACAGTACCCAAGAGCCCCGCGGAGGACGCTGAACTGGCCGTCGGCGCGGTGCACACGCTCGGCGCCGACCTGATGCTGGTCGTCCCGGGTACCTCGCTCTCCGGGGAGTGGCTGCGGCTCTCCTGGGGCTTGCCGACGCCGGGGTCGAGCTGTTCCTCGCGCCCGGCCTGGTGAAGGTGTCCGTCGAGCGCCTGGCGACCGGATCAGCAGGTGGAATGCCGCTGTTGCGGGCGGCACCGCAGACGAAGGAGGCCGTGCACCCTGTGCTCAAGCAGGTCTTGGACCATAGCGCCGCCCTGCCCGGTACTGCTGACGGTCGCGGTGGCGGTGAAACTCTCCTCGGGTCGGTGCTCTACCTCCATGAGCGGATCGGCCTGGGCGGGCGCCCGCTCGTGATGTGAAAGTTTCCGCAGTATGCGGGTGGGCACCGACCGCCAGAAGGCCCAGCTGGCCCAGGGGACGACCGGCGCACCAGGCCGTACACCAGTAGCCCTTCGACAGCAGCAGCTCCGCCAGATACGAGCCGTCCTGCCAGTTACGCCGGTGATCAGCGCGGTCTTGGTCATGCGGTGTCCCCTTCCCTGCCGGATCCGCCCAGCGGCGGATCCGGTTCTTGCGCCCGCGGACGCGGCTATATGTCGTGAACGTTGTGAACCATAGGAAAAGTCGTCCGAATTATGGATATGACCGTATGGATCACGCGACACCTGGCATGATCCGATCCATGACCGCATCGCCTCTGCCCGAACGTGCCCGTGTCTTCGTCGCCGGCCACCGAGGCCTGGTGGGCTCCGCCGTGGCCCGCAGGCTCGCCGCCGACGGGCACGAGGTGATCACACGTACCCGTGCCGAACTGGATCTGCGTGACGCTGCGCGCACCGCTGCGGAACTGGCCGCCCTGCGCCCCGACGCGGTGGTGCTTGCCGCCGCGAAGGTCGGCGGCATCATGGCCAACAGCAGTCAGCCGGTGCAGTTCCTGGAGGAAAACCTCCAGATCCAGCTCAGCGTGATAGCTGGAGCCCACGCAGCGGGTGTGGGCCGCCTGCTTTTCCTGGGGTCGTCGTGCATCTACCCTAAGCACGCTCCCCAGCCGATCACCGAGGACGCGCTGCTGACCGGCCCGCTGGAACCCACCAACGAGGCGTATGCCCTCGCGAAGATCGCGGGCATCGTCCAGGTGCAGTCGTATCGGCGACAGTACGGCGCCTCGTACATCAGCGCCATGCCGACGAACCTTTACGGGCCCGGTGACAACTTCGACCTGGAGGCCTCTCATGTCCTGCCCGCCCTGATCCGCCGCTTCCACGAGGCGGCGGCAAAGGGAGGCGAAGAGGTCGTGCTGTGGGGCAGCGGCACCCCGCGCCGGGAATTCCTGCACGTGGACGATCTCGCCGCGGCCTGTGCGCTGCTGCTGCGCTCCTACGACGGCGACGAGCCGGTCAACGTCGGCTGCGGCAGCGACCTCACCATCCGGGAGCTGGCCGGGACGGTCGCCGAGATCACCGGTTTCACCGGCCGGATTGCCTGGGACACGACCCGGCCCGACGGTACCCCGCGCAAGCTGCTCGACATCTCCCGGCTGGCGGGGCTCGGCTGGAAGCCGGCGATCCCACTGCGGGACGGTATCGCCGCGACGTACGCCCACTGGCGCGACGGCCTCAAAGGCTGACGGATCCCGCTGTCGCCGGGCCTGGGGTGCCGGAGTGCTGTGCGGGCCACGACGGCTCTCTCAGGACGTTCCGCGACCGTCAACGACGGCGCGGCCGTACGGGCCATGACGTCGACATCACTGGTGAAGGAGCAGTTGTCGACGTAGCTGAGATCCAGCTGGACGGTCTCGTCCCAGGACAGGTTGGAGCGCCCGCCCGCTGTTCTGCCACAGCCCGTCATCCCCGGCCTGACGGTCAGCCGCCGCCATTCGTCAGGCGTGTAGTAGGCCACCTCGTCGGCGAGCGGTGACCGCAGGCCCAGCAGGGCATGTCCCCCGTGAAGACGTTGACAAGCTGGGGGCGGTTCGCCGAGCGAGGTGCGGCCCAGCAGTGGCCGACCCATGTGACCCCAGGATCGCGGCGTATCTTGAATATCAGCCCGTCGTTCTCGTTCTCAGCTTCAACAGGATCGAGGCACATCTACCAGGGCTCGCAGAAGGCCGAGCGCACCTTCATGCTGCACGCCGACCTCACAAAACGAGGACACCCCTTTCCAACGGCGAAGCCCGTACAGGGCCGCGAAGGTCTTCGCCGAAGAACCACCCGCCGTGCCCCATGGACGCCATGATCGGCGCACTCATCGCCGGGGACCTGCCGGACGCCGGCGCCGCGATCAAGGAGCTGTGCCCGAAGCAGCAGCCCCTGCTGGTCTCCGCCGCGACGGTGGGTCTCCGGCGGCACACAGAAGAACCGGAGCCTGGCACCTACCGGGCACTCACCGTTGCCAAGGCTGTACCTGGCAAGCAGGGATCGATACTGCCGCCGGTCAGCCTGCAGGGACCGCCGAAGCGGGCGCGGCCGTAGACCGCTTCTCCGCGGGCAGCCGTACGACCCGGGTCCAGGCCGCCACCGCCTTCAGCGCGGAGCCCGCGGCCATTCCCCATGCCGCACCCAAGGCCGACCCGGTCAGCAAGTATCCGCCGACCATGAGGACGACCGATAGCAGCGAGAACAGCACCTGCACCGACAGGGTTGCGCGCGGGCTGAGCACCCGGAGGGTCACCAGGGCGCAGGTACCCAGGCCCATCACCGCGTACTGGGCGCCCGTGGCAGGCAGCAACGCGGCCGTCGTCTGCCATGTGTCACCGAGCAGCCCGCGTCCCACGCCGTCAGGAAGGGCGTAGAGCACCAGTCCCCAGGCGCAGCCGACGGCACAGAGCAGAAGACCCAGCATGGCCGCGGCACAGGCGGTGGCCCGACGGCCACCGAGACGGCTCAGCAGCGGCGGCCCAAACGCGTTGACCGAGTTGAACAGCACGTTGAGCGGGCCGAAGAGGGCGGTGGCACCGCGCAGCGCTCCAACCGCCAGCGGAGCTGCGAACAGTCCAAGGCCCAGCACGGCGAGCTGGCTGGAGGCGTTGCCCACGGCGAATTCGATCACGAAGCGCTGTCCTAGGTGCCCCCGGCGCACATACGGCCGCAGATCGGCGCGGGCCCCGCGCACATGGGGCCACAGCAGGCGCAGGCCGAGCAGCAGGGCGGGCACAGCCGACAGTCCCCAAACGGCCACGAGCAGCCCCGGGGTGGTGTACTGCGGCTGGAGCAGCAGCGCGGGCACCACGCACAGCAGGCGCAGGCTGTCGGCGGCCAGTGCCAGACCGGGGCGTTGCAGGGTCGAGAACGCGTACCGGAGTACGTCCTGGACCAGCAG
>NZ_JBEXRZ010000309.1:0-6333 GCF_040613325.1 Streptomyces sp. NPDC006283
GTCCGGGGTGATGGCCCTCGAGGAGGACACCACTCGTATCACCGCCTACTTCGACCGTGCGACAGGCGTCTACGAGGGCGCCTCGGACGGTGCCTGGATTTCACCGGCCGTCAGGTGGCCTCGTTCGACAACGCACCGCTGTGCGCCCAGGCCGGATCCGTGCTCGGGGGTGCGTCGGGCGGTCATCGGCCGGATGCCCAGGGTGCGGGCCGGGCGCCGGTGTGAGACGCCCTCTCAGATGCCCTGCCACTTCGGCTTGGCCGCGTACGTCGCGCGGAAGTAGTCGGCGAGCTTCAGGCCGGCCGCCGCCGCCTCGTCGACCACCACGGTGGCGTGCGGGTGCAGTTGCAGGGCCGAGGCCGGGACCATGGCCGACAGAGGCCCCTCGACGGCACGCGCCACGGCGTCCGCCTTCGCGGCCCCGGTGGCGAGGAGCACCAGGTGGCGTGCCTCCAGGATGGTGCCGATGCCCTGGGTGATGACGTGGTGGGGGACCTGCGCGATGTCGCCGTCGAAGAAGCGGGCGTTGTCGACGCGGGTCCGCTCGGTGAGTGTCTTGATACGGGTGCGGGAGGCGAGCGAGGAGCACGGCTCGTTGAAGCCGATGTGACCGTCGGTGCCGATGCCCAGCAGCTGGAGGTCCACACCGCCTGCCTCCGCGAGGGCGCGGTCGTAGGCGACGCAGGCGGCGGCGACGTCCTCGGCCGAGCCGTCGGGGCCCATGAAGCAGCCCTCGTTCAGCCCGAGCGGTTCGACGACCTCGCGCAGCACCACGGAGCGGTACGACTCGGGGTGCCCCGAGGGCAGACCGACGTACTCGTCGAGCTGGCAGATGCGGGCCCGGGAGGCGTCCACCTCCTTGTCGCCGACCTTGGCCGTGAGGGCCTGGTAGACCGGGAGCGGGGTCGAACCCGTGGCGACGCCGAGAAGGGCGTCGGGCTTGCGTCGCAGCAGGTCGGCCATGGCTTCGGCGATGAGCTCGCCGCCCGCGGCGGAATCCGGAACGATGACAACTTCCACGAAGATCCCTGTCTCTGAATACGCCCAGTGGTGTAGACCAATCTACCTGGTGACAGGGGGTGCTGTCCTGCCCTGACAGCATGCGGACACCGTGGTGCGAGGTCTATTCCGCCGAGCGGGCCCGCCCCGGCTCGGCAAGGGCGGCCGCCGCGGCTCAGAACAGCGGCAGCTGCCCCGGGAAGTCGTGATCGAAAATGCCGTCGAGTGAGGGCTGAAGCGCGGGATCGAGCGGCGCCTGCCGCCTCGACCCGGGGCAGGACACCAGCTCCGCCCCCGCCCGGGACCCGGCAGGTCGTGACGGGCGAACCGACCCGCCACAACGGCGATCTCGCGGCGGCACGCGGGGCAGGGGCGGCGGGGAGCGGACATGCCCCCAAGTGTCCGCGCGCCCCGCCGGATCGGCCCGTCTGGTCGGTCCGGGTGGCGGAGAGACCGGTAGGCGGCTTTCGCGAAGTAGAGGGCCAGGCAAAGGCGTTCAGGGGTGATGATTCGGGCGTCGAACGTCTCGGTCTTACCGTCGTGGGGCCTCTGCTCCGCAGTGAGCAAGGAGTCTGTACGACGGGTAGGTGCGCGGGGGCGGGGGGCGTGCCGCAGTGTCGGCATCCGCTGATGGTGCCGTGGCCTGGTAAGACGTCGATCTTCCTGTCGCCCCAGCCCTGCGCCGGCGGGTATCCGCCGGTGGGCGGTAGGTGCCGGGTGGGACCGGTCGCTACGATCACCTGAGGACGGGCGGTGAAGGGGACAGGGACCGGGGCATGAGTTTCTTCAGCGGAGTCGAGGACCTCGAGCTGTTCCTTTCGCGCAGCCGTGTGATGACCGTTGTGTCGGTCCCGGTCTGTGTGGGCGCGATGGTCTTCTTCCTCAGGGAGGAAGGCTGGCGCTTCAGCATGCTTCTGTGCTGTGTGCTTCCGCTGATCGCCGCCTACTTGGGGATTCGTGGCAAGCGGGAGATTCGCATCGGGCTGGCCGCGGCGGGACTCGCGCTCGCCGTCGTGACACTGCCGCTGGCCCTCGTACTGTCGCGGCTCGAAGGGGCGTAGGAGGGTGCAGCGGCCCCCAGCCGGCTGAAGTCGGGGCCCTCGTCGGTGGGCCGTGGTGGCCGGTCGTCCGCGTTCGGCAGCTCGGGGGTCGTCGCGCCAGGCCGGGGTGATCGCCGCATGATCAAGCAGTCTCTCAGGCCTTCTTTCCTTGTGCCGCTGCCACGCCGGTCGGACCGTCGCCCACGGCCACTGTGTCCGCTGCGCGGGCTGTCGAGGTGTCGATGACCGAGAGGGTGTCCGAGTCGAAGTTGCTGACGTAGACCAGGGAACCGCCCGGGCTGACAGCGAGGCCGTTGGGGCCGTCGCCCACTGCGACGGTGTCGGTGACGGCACGGCCGCGGGTGCTGATCACGGACACGTTGTCGGACCCGAGGTTGGCTACGTATACCTGGCGGCCATCCGGTCGCACCCCGATTCCCGCAGGCTGGTCCCCGACCGGGATGCGGTCCGATTCCGCGCCGTCGTGAACGTCGACCACCGACACGTCGTCCGAGGTCAGGTTGGAGACGTACAGGTGCCGGGCATCGGGGGTAAGCACCAGGGCGGTCGGTCCGCTGCCGACGGGGACGGTGCCCGTGACCGTTCCGGTGGCGGTCCGGACCACCGAGACGGTGCCGGACGCGGCGTTGGCGACGTACAGGGTGCATCCGTCGGGAGTCACCGCCATGCCCAGCGGGGCATCGCCCACCGCGATGGTGTCCGTCACGGATCGGGTGCGGGTGCTGATCACCGACACGTTGTCCGACCCGACGTTGGCGACGTAGACGTTCCGGTGGTCAGGAGAGACGGTCACTCTGCTCGGTTCGTCCCCGACGGCGACGGTGGCGATGACCGTCCGGGTGCGGGCGTCAATCACCGATACGGTGTCCGCCGCGGTGACGTAGACGCGGGAGCCGTCCGGGCTGACGGCCACGCTGTCCGGTCCGTCCCCGACGGGAACGCTGCCCACGACCATGCCGGTGACGGCGTCGACGACCGACACCGTGTCGGAGTGGAGGTTGGCGACGTAAACGAGGGCATCGTGCCGCGGGAACGGCCCGGCTGCCGGCGACCCGGCGGATGCGCCGGCCAGGCTTCCCGGTCCCATCAGCGCCGCTGTCACACAGAGCACCACGGCTGCTCGCTGCCCCATGTCCTGATGTCTCGTCATGGGGTCACGGTAGGGCTCCGGAGCGGAAAGCTACGTGAGGCACACGCTCAGGCTGACCGAACGGCACACCGTCCACCGGGCCGCCTACGACGACTCCGTCCACACCGGCCGCACCCTCCGCAACCTCTCCCAGGGCACAACGGCGCCCTGCTCCGACGACCACGACCGCGCCGCCGACCCGTTGGCCACGTATACCTGGCGGCCAATCCTGTCGCACCCCTAACGCGTGTCTCTTCGTTGGGTTGGTCAGTTGATCGGATTGTGTCCGTCCGATTGGTGATCACTGATGCGATGTGGGAGCGGATCGAGCCGCTGATGCCGGCCGATCCGGTCCGTGGGCGGCGGTGGGCCGATCACCGCCGAACGCTCGAGGCCATCGCGTGGAAGCACCGCATCAGCTCGCCCTGGCGGCGACCGCGCACCCGTAGCGGCCCGATGCGTGGTTCGGTCTGCCGCCCGTCGTGCGTTCGTCCCGGTCCTCAGCCGGTGCGGGCCGGGCGCCCACCGTCGGCGCTGTCGTCGTCCGTGCCGGCGGTCCCCGGCAGGTCGCGGGAGCCCAGCCGCAGATGTTCGATGTGGTAGACGGCCTCGTCGAGAAGCTGGGCGACATGGTTGTCGTAGAGGCTGTACTCGATGCGGCGGCCGTGCCGGGTGCCGGTGACCAGGCTCAGCGCCCGCAGCAGCCGCAGCTGGTGGGAGACGGCGGACTGCTCCATGTCGACCGCCTCCGCCAATTCGGTGACTCCGCACGGTCCCTGGCGAAGCCGCGTGAGGATCATCAGGCGTGACGGCGTGGCGAGCGCCTGCAGGGTCGCGGCGATGGTGGCTGCGGAGTCCGCGTCCAAGTGGGCGGCCGGGGTGGTCCCGCCGCTGACTCCGTGTCCCATGGTGCACATCGTAGCCGCGCGCCCCGACGTATGAATGAAGAGCTCTTCATGTGTTCCGCTATGGTGGTGGCGTTCCGTTCCGCGCCCGCGCGGAACCCGAGGAAGAGGTGTGCCCCCATGGCTTCCCCGTTGCCCCCGACAGCCGCGCCGGTGCGCGACGCGGTACCCGTCGCCCCGCGGTCCGCAGTGCCGGGACGACGGCGGACCCGGCTGTTCGCGCTCCCCGAGGTCCGGTGGGCGGCGCTCTCCGCCGCCGCGTTCCTCTGCGCGCTGCCACTCGACCTCGGGGGTGCTCCGGCATGGGCCTGGGGCCCCCTCTATGCCCTGTGCTACGCGGCCGGTGGCTGGGAACCGGGCTGGGCGGGTCTCCGGGCCCTGCGTGAGAAGACCCTCGACGTGGACCTGCTGATGGTCGTGGCCGCCCTCGGAGCCGCGGCGATCGGACAGTTCCTCGACGGCGGCCTGCTCATCGTCATCTTCGCCGTGTCCGGCGCGCTGGAGGCGCTCGCGACCCGGCGCACCGCCGACTCCGTCAGCGGCCTCCTCGACCTCGCGCCCGCGCAGGCCGTCCGCCTCGTCGACGGCGCTGAACAGGTGGTGCCGGTCGCCGACCTGCGGGTCGGCGACACCGTCCTCGTGCGTCCCGGTGAACGGCTGCCGGTGGACGGGACCGTGGTGGAAGGTGCCAGTGAGGTCGACCAGGCGACGATCACGGGAGAGCCGCTCCCCGTCGACCGCGCAGCCGGCGACTCCGTCTTCGCGGGCACCCTCAACGGCACCGGCTCCCTGAGCGTCCGCGTCGAGGCGGACGCGGCCGAGTCGGTGATCGCGCGGATCGTGGCCATGGTCGAGGAAGCGAGCGCGACCAAGGCGCCCACGCAGCTGTTCATCGAAAAGATCGAACAGCGGTACTCCGCCGGCGTGGTGGCTGTCACGGTCGCGCTGGTCGCCGTACCGCTCACCTTCGGCGCCGACTTCACCGGCACGCTGCTGCGCGCCATGACGTTCATGATCGTCGCGTCGCCGTGCGCCGTCGTGCTCGCCACCATGCCGCCCCTGCTGTCCGCCATCGCCAACGCGGGCCGCCACGGAGTGCTCGTCAAGTCCGCCGTGGCGATGGAGCGTCTGGGCTCCGTCACCCGGGTCGCACTCGACAAGACCGGCACCCTGACCGAAGGAGCGCCCCGCGTCGCAGGGGTGCGGCTGCTGCCCGCGGCCGGCCTCGACGAGGACACGGCCCTGGCGCTCGCCGCGGCGGCGGAGCTGCACAGCGAGCACCCCCTCGGCCGGGCCGTCGTCGCGGCCGCCCGCGAACGCGGACTGCCGCTGCCGCACGCCCGGGGGTTCGACTCGGCGCCGGGCCGGGGTGTCTCGGCGCTCGTCCGCGGCCGGGAGGTGCGGGTCGGAAGCCCCGCGGCACTGCTCACCGACGAGTGCCCGGCCGTCACGGCCGCAGAGGCCGACGGCCGCACGGCGGTCGTCGTCGTGGCGGACGGCGAACCCGTCGCGGTCCTGGCGATCGAGGACCGCCTGCGGGCCGGCGCTTCCGAGGCCGTCGCCGCCCTCGCCCGGCTGACCGGCAGGGGACCGGCGCTGTTGACCGGCGACAACCCACGGGCGGCGGCGCGAGTCGCCGAAGAGGTCGGCATCGGCGACGTCCGGGCCGCCCTGCTGCCCGAGGACAAGGTCGCGGCGGTACGGGAGTGGGAGCGGGCGGGCGACAAGGTCCTCGTCGTCGGCGACGGCGTCAACGACGCCCCGGCGCTGGCCGCCGCGAGTGCCGGAATCGCGATGGGCAGGGCAGGCTCCGACCTGGCGCTGGAGAGTGCGGACGCCGTCGTCGTACGCGACGAACCGGCCGCCCTCCCCGCCGTCGTGGCACTCTCACGGCGGGCTCGCCGTCTGGTCGTGCAGAATCTGACGATCGCGTCCGTGTGCATCGGCGCGCTGGTGGTCTGGGACCTGGCGTGGCATCTGCCACTGCCCCTCGGGGTCGCGGGCCACGAGGGCTCCACGGTCCTGGTCGGCCTCAACGGTCTGCGTCTGCTGCGCGAGTCGGCATGGCAGGACGCCACGCGCGCATGACGGCCCGGCCCCAAGGGCCACGCGGTTCGCGACGCCATGCATGCCTGACGCGGCGGGCCGTATGCCGGGGGTGTCGCGGCCGGGGCGTGCCGGACGGACCCGTGGCGGGCGCGGACGCCGCGCGATGCGGGTGTTGCGGCCGGGGTGTGCC
>NZ_JBEXRZ010000310.1:0-6316 GCF_040613325.1 Streptomyces sp. NPDC006283
CCTGACATCTACGACTGACATCAACGAGGGCGCACAGCCGCATCCGCGAGCGACCCAGCACGGCGGCCGGACGCCCCGGCGTGCCTTTGGCACAGGGCCCTTGATCGAACTTGCAAAGCAGATGTCGGCGGTTCGAAACCGTCCGCGCCCACCGAGGATAAACCGCAGGTGAGAGCCTGTATAAGGCCCCTCCGGCGTCCCTCGTCTGAGGGGCCTTTTCGTGCCCAGAGTCCGCTAAGAGTCCAGGCGAACCTGACCCAGGAGACGGTCGCTCACCGGGCAGAGATGGACCGGGCGACGTACAACCGGATCGAGCAGGGGCACTCAGCCGCGCTGATCGACACCCTGATCCGTACCGCCGACGTCATCGGCGTCCCGCTCTCCGACCTTGTACGCGAATGAGCCTCGGCCGGCCTGCGCCGGGGCGCAGACCGACCGGGGCCCGTAGGCGGAGTGTCAGGGCTTGACGGGATGAGGAACGCCCGCCGCGGTCTGGGCTCGTCCGGGTCGCGTGACGGTGGCTGCTGCGCGCGCTTCCATGCGGTGACCAGCTCGGCGTATTTGGGATCGATCCATTCCTTCGCCATGACGCTCAGGCTATCCGTCAGCCCTTGGGCTTGGGCCTGGGTTGGGTGACGATCGGCCCGGACTGGTCGCCGTGCTGACAGTCGCAGCGACGGGCACCGTACTGTCCTCTGGGCCCCGCCACGAGGTGCGATGCACCGGGTAGCCCGCCGACTCGATGGCCGTGATGGTGCGGTCGATGATGGCCTGGTCCCACCGGCCGGGGTCGGGCTGCTTTGTGGTGCACGAAGTTCCCGAACTGGGAGCACAGGTTGGAGTAGATGCCGGTGTGCAGGATCAACGCGTGCCAGCCCTCGTCCACCACGCGGCTCGGGACCAAGGCCTGGCCCGGGGAGCTGGCCGCGGTGGCGACGAACGCAAGCGCGTCCTCGAGGATCTGGCCGGCGACCTCGGGCGCCATGCCGTGTTTGATTGTCAGGATCGATCAGCGCTGTGCGCACAGGCCGGCCGTATTCCCTGATGAGCTGCACTGCTCGTGCCAGCCCAAGAGGTTCGAATCCGCGCATCCGCATACGCTGAAGTCGGCGACTGAAGACTCCGGCATGCGCACCGGTGGGTCGTACCCGCTCCTCCACCGAGTAGGGGGCACCGCTGCCGAGGGCGGCCAGAGCCATTACGGACGCCTCGTCATCACTGACCAACAGTGATTCCAGCACGTGCCGTTCCATGGTTACCCCTCGATTGGATCGTGCGGGACAGCAGCCAAGTACCGCAACCCTGGTAACCGCCTCCGCACGGTAGCGTCCCTCCGGGCCCACCTGGCGGCCGGTATGGCCGCTGCCGACCGATCCGGCTCGAGCTACGGATCAGAAGGTTGCAGGTTCGAATCCTGCCGAGTGCACACAGCTCGGAAGCCCCCCGGGATTCTCCCGCGGGGCTTCTGACATCAGCGGATGACCGCAACGCCCCCGTTGGTGGACTCAGGCAGCGGCGTCCGCCCCGGCGTCGTCGCCGTCAACCTCTTCCGGCTCTCCACCTCGAGCGTTTCCGTGATTATGTGAGTGTCGACGCCCTGGGAGAGCAGCCAGCGAGGCGTGCGTGTGCCGAAGATCGTGCACCCGGACGTGCAGCGCCTTCGCGCCACGGCAGAGGATCGTGAGCATCCGGTTCAGGCTGCGCAGGTCTGTCGCGCGGCCGGTGGCCGTGGTGAGGACCAAGCCCTTCGGCTGGTCGGTCGGGGGCTGCCACTTCTTCCGGCGATCCTCTTTTGGCCCGCCTGCTGGGCCTGCGACTTGTAGCACCATCGGAGTTGTACTGCTGCCCTCGCACCAGGAGTAGTGCGTGGGTCGCGGCCCACGCAGAAAGCTTCGTATGGATCAAGCGACGGCGTTCGCGCAGATTGCGTAAAATTCGCCGCTGACTGGATCGTCAACCCCGGCGACACCGAGCCTCCAGTTTGTGCCTGCGGGGTTCGGGCCCGACGTCGTGATGCGGAGGTCGCTGCTGAAGCCGCTGGTGATGTTGACTCCTCCGCTGAGGACCCGCTTGCCTGCCGGGCAGGCGACGGTTCCGCCAACGGTTACACCGTCGGAGACCGTAAATCCGCCGCCAGGAACCACTTCATAACCAGTGATGCCGCCGTTCGGGGCTGGCGGGTTCGTGGTGGTGGAGGCGGACTGGCTGCAGTTGATGTTCTGGGTGCCGCTGAAAGTGTTGCCCTGCCCGACCTGTCCAGAAGGGAAGCAGGCGAGGACGATCGAGGGGTTGCCGAGGAGGGACAGCAGCCCTCCTTCTCCTTGAGCGTGGGCACCGCCGGCTCCGATGAGGAGTGCGGCCGCAGACGCGCTTGTGATGGTGGCGAACCTCTTGGCGAGCTTCAACGTGGTCTACCTTTCGTCTGGTGCGCGAGCGGAGCGCGGAGTCGCTGCGAACAGGATCCCGGGCGGCCGAGGTGGAGGGCCGGGGGCACGCGGACCACACCGGCGCTTCCCCTGTTCGGCCCCGTGCACGCGGCCTGGCCACGGCACGGTCGTGCGGCAGCAGACGCCGTTGAAGCGTCTCGGCATCGGCTGCTACGACAAGGCCAAGTGGCGCGACGGGGACGAGGTGGCGTTCATTGCCGACCGCGTGGCTTCCGGGCGTGCCTACCGCCGCAACGAGCAGACCCAGACAGTCAGTCGCGTCCCGGCGCCGCCGAAGCTCTCGGTGTCCCAGCAGACGCCGAGGTCTATGCCCGAGCCCGTTTGGTGAAGGAGGGGGGCAGCCGACCCCTCTCCGACCAGCTACTACCGGCCGGAGCATGTTGAGGGGACACGCCTCGTGGACCCGACTCCCGGACCCGCCGGCAGGGGCGGTGGCTAGAGGGTTCTCCATGACGCTGGGTACGAGACCGCCCACATGAGGGAAGCGCTGTTCGCGCGCGTGCCCACGCCCGAAGAGGTAAAGCTGTTCAACTGTCGGCAGGTGAGCCGGTCATGGAACTTCATCGGACCACGTACACGGCGGACGGGACCGTGGTCGAGTTCGCCGTAGGCATCCACGCAGCCTCATGGTTCGCGTGGGAGTACGACTTCAAGGTGCCGGACTCGGCGCAGCCGAAGGAGGGCTCATGACCCTGTCGGACACAGTCATGAAGGACTCCCAACTCCTATGGGACTACCAGCGCTCATGGAGCACACCCCGCGGTCGTGCTCCGCGGTCATCGGCCTGGGCAGTCACGACCTGGGCGTGGCCGACGTGACCGCCGATTTGTATCAGCGCGGCATGGCGCCACTGATCGTCTTCACCGGGGGCACCAGCCGTACGGCCCGCGAGCGGATGCCCCGCGGCGAAGCGGAGCACTACCGCGAGCGGGCCATCGAGCTTGGCATCCCCTGTGACGCCATCCTCGTGCAGCCGCGTGCCCGGAACACCCTGGAGAACATCCGCTTCTCACGCGCGCTACCGAAGGAGCCGGCCATCCCCGTGGCGTAGGTTCACCGGCCGACCACAGCTTGCGTGCCCCATGCGTGTCCGATCAGCCGGTGCTGAGCGGGGAAGCATGGGGAGCCAGAGCGAGGCAAGCGCTACACCCCAGGTCAACGACTTCGCAGGTCAGCAGCCACCCGCATAGGGCATGGCCGGCCCCGATGACCCGCCGCCGCACCATCAGCGCCCGGCACGGATCTACACGGACCGCAGCGAGGTTCCCCCTGTAGTGAGGCGAGGTGATGCCTAGGTGCCGTGCACGGCTGGTCGAACGTACAAAGCAGATGTCGGCGGTTCGAAACCGTCCGCGCCCACCAGCACAAAGGGCTTCGGCCAGCTGAAAGACCTTCATGACTTCGAGGAAGGGCGTTCAGCAGTCTTCGCTGCACCTGCGCCCTTGAAGCGGCACGGGTTTCGCTCCGCCGACCGAACGATCGAGGGGGCGAAGAAGGCGTAGGGACCCCGAGTTGAGCAACAGCATCCACCCGGCGTGCGGGGCCCGTTGTGCGTGCTCACCCACTCGGATGGATTCCTGCGTCCGATGAGGGCCACGCCGGTGGCGGCATGTGCCGTTGTGTGAGGCGCGCGGAAAGGCTGTCGTGCATGCTTACACCTTTTGTGCGGTCGGCATGGCGCCGCCGGACCTTCCTGGGCCGGGCCGGGACCGTCGCGGCTACCGTGCTCGCCCTTGTCCTGACCCTGCCGGGCACCGCACTCGCGGCCCCGGGCGACCTCGATCCCGCCTTCGGCGGCGACGGCACCGTGCTCACCGGCTTCGCAGGCTTCACCGACGAAGCTCGCGCGAGCGACGTGGCAGTGCAGCCAAACGGAAAGATCGTGTCGGTCGGCTTTGCTGCCAACTACTCGGAGCTGGAGAGCCGCTTCGCGCTGACCCGCCACAACCCCAACGGCACCCCGGACACAACCTTCGGTGACGACGGCACGGTCACGACCCCCATCAATAACATGAACCCCGACCTCCAGTGGAGCGAGGCCCACGCCCTGGCGCTCCAACCCGACGACGGCAAGATCGTCGTGGTGGGCCACAGCTGGAAGGGGTACGAGGACTGCTGCTGGTTCACTGTGGCCCGGTACAACCCCGACGGCACGCTGGATTCGACTTTCGGCGGCGGAGACGGCCGGGTGTTCACCCCGATCGGGGCCCCGGACGAGGCCCGGGACGTGGCGGTGCAGCCCGACGGCAAGATCGTGGTCGTCGGCACCAGCGGTGGAAGGGTGGCGGTGGCCCGCTACAACGACGACGGCACCCCGGACGCGAGTTTCGGCGGCGGCGACGGCCAGGTGAGTTACGACCCGGCGCCGGAGCTGCCGGTGGAGGGCGGCGACGGCCGCGCCCTGGCGCTCCAGCCCGACGGCAAGATCGTGGTCGGGGGCCAGGTAGGTTCGACCCGCTTCGACTTCGTCGTCCTCCGGCTCAACACCAACGGCTCCCTGGACACCGGCTTCAGCGGCGACGGCATCGAGCGCACCGACTTCGGTGACTACGAGGCCGTCGAGGGGCTCGCGCTCCAGCCCGACGGCAAGATCGTGGCCGCCGGCACCAGCGGCGGCAGGGTCGCCCTGGCCCGCTACAACCCGGGCGGCACCCTGGACACGAGCTTCGACGGCGACGGCAGGGTGCTCACCCCCGGAGTCAGCGCCGCTGACGTGAAGCTGCAGCCGGGCGACGGCCGCATCGTCATCGCCGGAAGCGTCGGGCCCGGCGGCGACTTCGCCGTCCGGCGCTACAACCCCGACGGCAGCCAGGACAGCGGCTTCGGCACCGGGGGCCTCGCGACTGCGGACTTCGGCGGCGGCGATGCGGCCCAGGGCCTGGCCCTCCAGCCCGACGGCAAGATCGTCGCCGCCGGATGGGGCGGCCCCAGCATCGAATTCGCCCTGGCCCGCTTCGAGGGCGGCGGCACATCGCCCGGGATGGACCTGTTGTCGGTCACGAAGACGGGTCCCACCACGGCCAGTATCGGTGACCGAGCCACGTACACGGTGACGGTGACCAACAACAGCACCTCGACCGCCGCCACCGGCGTCTCCCTGTCCGACACGCTCACCGGCCTCGCCGCCTCGGTCGTCTCCGCGACCACCACCTCGGGGACGTGCAGCACCACCGCCACGAGCGCGAGCTGCTCTCTGGGCACCCTCGCCCCGAAGGCCAGCGCCACGGTGACGGTCGCCGCCGAGCCCCGGGCCACCGGCACCCTCACCGACCGGGCCACGGTCAGCGCCACGCAGACCGACCCGGTCTCCGGCAACAACACCGCCACATGGACTACCACGGTCAACAACGCCCGCGGCTGCACCCGCATCGGCACCAGCGGCGACGACACCATCAACGGCACCTTCGGCAACGACGTGATCTGCACCCTCGGCGGAAACGACACCGTCAACGCGAGCTCCGGCAACGACACCGTCCACGGCGGCCACGGCAACGACCGCCTCGACGGCGGCAACGGCAACGACACTCTCAACGGGGGCCCCGGCGACGACTACCTGATCGGCAACATCGGTAGCGACAACCTCAACACCGTCGACAACGTCTTTGGCAACGACACCGCCAACGGCGGCAGCGGCACGGACACCTGCACGACGGACACGCGCGACATCCGCCTCAGCTGTCCCTGACCCGCACCTCCTCCGGACACGGGCCCCGCACGCCGTTGGATGCCGGTGGTCAATTCGGGGTCCTACGCCTACTTCGCCCCGTCGATCGTTTGGTGACGCTGTTGGCGAATTCGAGGCGCGGCGTGACGTCGGCCTTTACGCCCCAGTTGGGGTCGTGAAGGCCGACGTGCGTTGGGGGTGGGTG
>NZ_JBEXRZ010000311.1:0-6276 GCF_040613325.1 Streptomyces sp. NPDC006283
GCCCCGATCTGCGCATCCCGTGCCGGGCGGGAAACGGGATGATCGGGGGCGGGCGTCGGTGCGATGCTCCGGTCATGACACGCAGCGTGAAGCCCAGCCTGTACATCTCGGTCGACGTCGAGGCCGACGGGCCGGTCCCCGGCCCGTTCTCGATGCTCAGCTTCGGCGCGGCGGTGGCCGGCCGCCAGGACGGCGCGGGGTACGAGCCGGCCGATCCGGAGCGGCACACCTTCTACCGTGAGCTGCGGCCCGTCAGCGAGGAGTTCGACCCGCAGGCACTCGCGGTGAGCGGCCTCGACCGGGACCGTCTCCTGGCAGAGGGCTGCGAACCGGCGCTCGCCATGGCCGAGTTCGGTGCCTGGGTGGAGGAGATGCGCGCGGTGCACAACGGCGCGCAGCCGGTGATGTGCGGCTATCCGGCGCCGTACGACTGGATGTTCCTGTACTGGTACCAGGTGCGGTTCACCGGCTCGAGCCCCTTCGGGCACTCCGGATGCATGGACATGAAGACGTTGTACGCGACGAAGGCGGGGGTGCCGCTGCGGGCGGTGTCGAAGGGGACGATGCCGCGGGAACTGCTGTCACGGCGGCGGCATACGCACCATGCGCTGGACGACGCGATCGAGCAGGCGGAACTGTTCAGTAATCTGATGATGTGGCCGGGGGCCTGACCATGCCCCCGGGAGGGGGAACCGCCGTGAAGTCCGTGCAATCCGTGCAATCCGTGCTGCGCATGCTGTTCGCGCTCGTCGTCGCTGTCGCCGCGTGCACCGCCTGTGCCGAAGACGGCACCGGAGAGGGCGGCGGGCTCGACGATCCGGCGAAGCAGGACATCGCCATGCGGCTCGTCTCCAGCGCGGAGAACTCCTCCCTGGACTGGCGGGCGCAGTACCGGTACATCGAGGACATCGGCGACGGCCGCGGCTACACCGCCGGCATCATCGGCTTCTGCTCGGGCACCGGCGACATGCTCGCCGTGGTCGAGCGCTACACGAAGGACCGGCCCGGCAACGCCCTCGCGCCGTACCTCCCGGCCCTGCGCGCGGTCGTCGGCAGCGACTCGCACCAGGGGCTGGGCCCGGAGTTCACCGGCGCGTGGGCACAGGCGGCCGCGTCGGACCCGGTGTTCCGTGCGGCGCAGGACGCCGAGCGGGACCGGCAGTACCTCATGCCCGCGGTGCGGCAGGGCGAGCGCGACGGTCTCGGCGCGCTCGGGCAGTTCATCTACTTCGACGCGTACGTGATGCACGGTGCGGACGCGTCCCGGGGGTCGGTCGGCTTCCGTGCGCTGCGCGAGAAGGCGTTGCGCGAGGCCGAGCCGCCGTCGGAGGGCGGCGACGAGGCGGCGTACCTGAACGCGTTCCTCGACGCCCGGGTGGAGGCGATCCGCCGGGAGCCGTCGCATTCCGACACCAGCAGGGTCGAGACGGCGCAGCGGGTGTTCGTACGGGAGGGAAATTTCGGCCTCGAACCGCCGCTGCGGTGGCGGGTCTACGGCGACAGTTACCGGATCGAGTAGGGAAAACGCGGCCCGGCCGCTGAAACTTGCCGCGCCGTTCCAGACGTTCTCCCAGCTCGGGCGAATCGCCACAGGTCTGGGCCACAGGGACTTTCCACCACCTCTTTACGCCCTGGCGTCACGGTGGCCTACTCGTGTGACGTGTCCATGACTTCATGTCCCACCGTGAAGTCGTGCGGTGCACGCCCGTCCGCCGGTCCCCCACCTGCCAGGAGGCAGTCATGCCTGTGTCCCGAGCCGGATTCGCGCGTCGTGCAAGATCGAAGGCCGTCACCCTCACGGGCACCCTGGTCTCGGCCGGTGCCCTCCTCCTCACGAGCACGGGTCCGGCCGCCGCCGCGCCGCCCCCGGCCGACGAGCCCGTCAAGCCCGGCCAGGCCTGGATGGGCGCGGGCACCCGTCTCGAGCAGCCCCACGCGTCGGACAGCGGCGGTGTGCTCGGCCCCCTGGACACCAGCGGAGTCCAGGGAATCGACGTCTCCCACTGGCAGGGCGCGATCAACTGGAGCTCGGTGAAGGGCGCCGGAATCGACTTCGCCTACATCAAGGCCACCGAGGGCACCGGCTTCAAGGACTCCCGCTTCGGCACCAACTACACGAACGCGTACAACGCCGGCCTGGTCCGCGGGGCCTACCACTTCGCCCGCCCGAACGCCTCGAACGGTGCGACGCAGGCCAACTACTTCGCCTCCAACGGCGGCGCCTGGTCCCGCGACAACAAGACACTGCCCGGCGTCCTCGACATCGAACACAACCCGTCGGGCGCCATGTGCTACGGGCTGACGACGACCCAGATGCGCACCTGGATCAACGACTTCTACACCACGTACAAGGCGCGCACCAGCCGGGACGTCGTCATCTACACGACCGCGAGCTGGTGGAACACCTGCACCGGCAACTGGACCGGGATGGCCGCCAAGGCGCCCCTGTGGATCGCCCACTGGGGCGTCACCAGCCCCAACGTCCCGAGCGGGTTCCCCACGTGGACCTTCTGGCAGTACACGGCGACCGGGCGCGTCAGCGGCGTCGCGGGTGACGTGGACCGCAACAAGTTCAACGGCTCCATGACCCGGCTCGTCGCGCTGGCGAACAACACACCCTGAGCGGCCCGCCCTGGGTGACGCCGTGCGGCATCACCCAGGGCGGCAGGCCCCGCCCACGGCGGCCGCCTTCCCCAGGGGCGGCCCGTGTCAGTGCACGGCGGCCGGCTCGGGGGCCGCGGTGGCACCGTTCTGCGCAGGGTCCTCCTGTGCGCTTCCCTTCCTGCCGAGGTGGTTGAAGGCGACGTTCAGCAGGATCGCCACGATGCACCCCGTCGAGATGCCCGAGTCGAGGACGACGAGCGCGTCCTCGGGGAAGGCGTGGTAGAACTCCGGCGCGGCGATCGGGATCAGGCCGACACCGACGGCGGCGGCGACGATCAGTGCGTTCTCGCCCTTCTCCAACGCGGCTGTGGCCAGCGTCTGGACCCCGCTGGCGGCGACCGAGCCGAAGAGCACGATGCCGGCGCCGCCGAGCACCGGCAGCGGCACGAGTGCGATGACCGAGGCGGCGACCGGGCAGAGGCCGAGCAGGATCAGGATGCCGCCGCCCGCGGCGACGACGAACCGGCTGCGGACCTTGGTCATGGCGACCAGCCCGATGTTCTGGGCGAAGGCGCTGCACATGAAACCGTTGAACAGCGGGCTGATGGCGGAGCCGAGGGTGTCGGCGCGCAGACCGCCCTCGATCGTGCGCTCGTCGGCCGGGCGGTCGACGATCCTGCCGAGCGCGAGCATGTCGGCGGTGGACTCGGTCATACAGACCAGCATCACGATGCACATGGACACGATCGCGGCGATCTCGAACTGCGGTGCGCCGAAGTGGAACGGCGTCGGGAAGCCGACGATCCCGGCGTCCTTGATCGCGTCGAGATTGGTCATGCCCAGCGGGACGGCGACGATCGTGCCCACGACGAGGCCGAGCAGGATGGCGATCTGCTGGAGGAAGCCCCGCAGCAGTTTCCGCAGCGCCAGCACGATCACGAACGTGAGGGCCGCCATGCCGATGTTCTGCATGGAACCGTAGTCGTCGGCCGTGGAGTTGCCGCCCTGGGACCAGTTGAAGGCGACGGGCAGCAGCGACACACCGATCAGGGTGATGACGGTGCCGGTGACGACGGGCGGGAAGAACCGGACCAGCTTGGAGAAGTACGGGGTGAGCACGAAGCCCAGCACGCTGGCGACGATGATCGCGCCGAAGATGACGGCGATCCCGTCGTAGCCCCGGTCCCTGCCGATGGCGACCATCGGGGTGACGCCGGCGAAGGAGACGCCGTTGACGAACGGCAGCCGGGCGCCGACGCGCCAGAAGCCGAGGGTCTGGAGCAGAGTGGCTATACCGGCCGTGAACAGGCTCGCGCCCATCAGGAACGCGGTGTCCTTGGCGTCGAGGCCCACGGCGGGCCCCACGATCATGGGCGGGGCCACCACTCCCGCGTACATGGCGGCCACATGCTGCAGGCCGCTGGTGAACATCTTGAAGGGGGGCAGTGTCTCGTCGACCGGATGCTTCCGGTCTGCTGCATCGGCGGTCGGATTGTGCGCGGCCACGGCGGTGCCTCCGGTCGGGTTACACGTCGGGTGAGGTGACATGTGGTGTCAAGGAGGTGGTGCGGGTGGTGCATGTGCACGTACCGGGTCGCCCGAACCGGTGGTGCGGTCGGTGCCCCGCGCCCGGGGGCGCGAGTCACCACCACCGGGGGGTACGCACTCTCTGTCGTACGCACCCCCCGGTGACGGTCGCCGCGGGCCCCGCTCGGGTCCACGGCCGCCGGCCGGGGGCCGTCCCCCCCGGCCGGAGTTCCTTGGGTCAGCCCTGCGCGGCGATCCGCGCGAGGCGCTGTGCCTCGTCCCGCGTGGAGCGGGCGATGGCGTCCTCGTCCACCGTGGTGAGGTGGTTCGCCTCGACGACGGGCTTGCCGTCGACGAGGGAGAGCGTCACCGGCGCGGCCGCGCCGAAGACGAGCGCGACGACCGGGTCGGCGATGGAGGAGTGCGCAAGTGTGTCCAGCTTCCACAGCACCAGGTCGGCGAGCTTGCCCGGCTCGAGCGAGCCGATCTGCTCGGCGCGGCCGAGGACCTGAGCGCCGCCGTACGTGCCGAGCCGCAGCGCCTGGCGGGCGTTGAGCGCCGCCTCACGGTGGGCGCCGAGCCGGTTGATCAGCAGGGCGTTGCGCAGTTCGGTGTGCAGCTCGCCGGACTCGTTGGACGCGGTGCCGTCGACGCCGAGGCCCACCGGCACGCCGGCCTTGAGCATGTCGGGGACACGGGCGATGCCGGCGGCCAGGCGCGCGTTGGAGGAGGGGCAGTGCGCCACGCCGGTGCGCGTGCGGGCGAACGCCTCGATGTCGGAATCGTTCATGTGGACGCAGTGCGCCATCCACACGTCCTCGCCGAGCCAGCCGGTCGACTCGAAGTAGTCGGTCGGGCCGAGGCCGAAGAGCTCCTTGCAGAACTGCTCCTCCTCGACGGTCTCCGAGCCGTGGGTGTGCAGGCGCACCCCCAGACGGCGCGCCAGCTCGGCGCCCTGCTTGAGCAGTTCGGTGGAGACGGAGAACGGGGAGCACGGCGCGACGGCGACCTGCGTCATCGCGTCGAAGGAGGCGTCGTGGTGCTGCTTGACGGTCTCCTCGGTGGCGGCGAGGGCGCCCTCGAGGGTCTCCACCGCGAAGTCCGGCGGCAGGCCGCCGTCCTTCTCGCTGCGGTCCATGGAGCCGCGGGCGAGCGTGAACCGTACGCCCATCTCGCGGGCGGCGCCGATGACCGCGCCGGACAGGTCACCCGAGCCCTGCGGGTAGACGTAGTGGTGGTCCATGGCGGTGGTGACTCCGCCGCGGGCCATCATCGCGAGCGAGCCCTGGGCCGCGGCGCGGACCATCGGCTCGTCGATGCGCGCCCAGGTCGGGTAGAGCGCCACCAGCCAGTTGAAGAGGTTGTGGTCGGTGGCGAGGCCGCGGGTGATCCACTGGTAGAAGTGGTGGTGCGTGTTGACGAGGCCCGGGGTGACGAGGTGGCCGGTGCCGTCGATGCGGCGCACGACGTTCGTCAGTCCCTGGGGTGCCCCGCCGGCACCGACGGACTCGATCCTGTTGCCCGCGACGACGATGTGGCCGGAGGCGTATTCGGTGTCGTTGGCGTCGACAGTGGCGATCGCACAGTTCTCGATGACGATGCGGGGGGTCGCGCCGTCGGGGGCTGCCGAAGGTGCCATGGTGCTTCCTTCTTGTCTCTCGGGATGTGGCGAGGTGGGCACGGCAGGACCCTAGGTGAATTTGAGTGCCACAGCCGTGCGGCTGCGGGTGCCGAGATGGTGGAAGAACAGGTTGAGCGCCACCGCTGCGAGCGCTCCTGTGCCGGTGCCGGAGCCGAGCACCGTCCGCGCCCGGGCGGGGAAGTTCGCGGACAGGACTCCCGCGGCGAGCGGGATGATTCCCGCACCGAGCGCGACGGGCATCGGGACGGGGGAGACGGCCGCTCCGAGGACCGTGCGCACGCCGGGGATCAGCAGGGCGCCGCCTGCGACGGCGACGGCACAGTGGCCGCGGAGCCGGCTCAGGGGCGCCGGGTCTGTGGGGGTGGGGGAGCCGTCCTCCCTCTCCCGTACAAGCTCTGCCATGAGAGTCGCGCACGGCATGCGGTCGATCGTCCAGCCGACGGCGTAGGTGGCGATGAGGTCGTCGATGCGGTCCGCGTGCTCCGCGTACCCCTCGACGAGGT
>NZ_JBEXRZ010000312.1:0-6128 GCF_040613325.1 Streptomyces sp. NPDC006283
GTGATCACAACACCAGCCGCTACCCCGACACGGCCCCATGCCAATCACGCACGAGGTCGTTAGATGCGGATAATGAGCTGGTGGGTGGCTTCACCGCGCTGGATGTCGCTGTCGGCGGCGACCTCGTAGCCGCGCCTTTCCGCCTCGCAGATCACAGCATGGGCGATACGAAGAGCCCGGTCGGCCAAGTGCCGCGAGACCCGAATCGGCACCATGTCCGGCCGGCCGCGCGTGTCTGCGACGTTCTTCGATCGACCGAGCGCGGTGCGGGTGCGGGCGACGAGCGGGTGCGGGCGGGCCGGGAGGCTCTCGGGGACGTCAATGACCGGTACGGGTGCTGGCTCTGCTGCTTTCCGGGCTGCCTCGTCGATCAGTCGCAGGATTACGTCGCCCTTGTCCCGACCTGTCATGCGCAGCTTGAAGCTGTCGGGAACATGACCTTGGTGCAGCGCGTGGTAATAGGCGCTCCGCCAGCACCCCCGGGTCCGGGGACCGGGATCAGGCACCGTGAGCGTTCCGCCGGCCTCGCGGAGCCGAGCCAGCAGCTCGACCCCGTCCACCGGCGCCTGAGCCGCCTGGGCAGGATCGTTTTGCAGACGCTCCTTCTCCGCCTGAACCTCCTTGGGGTGCTTGCCGTGTTGGAGGTAGAAGCTGCCGCCCGCGGTCACAACCGCGCTGCTGCGGCCACCCGTGTAGCCGGTCTTGATCAGGTCCCTAGTCTGTAGGGCCCACAGGACGCCGGAATGCGCAGCGGCGGTCAGATACGTCTTTTCGGTGGCGATCTGCTTGAGCAGATCGAGCTGCTTGTCGCTCAACGCGAACTTCACTGGACCCGTCCCCTTCTTACCCCAGTAAGGCACTGACAGTCCAAGTAAGAAGTCCAACGGCCCCCGGCTCAGCGGAATCCAGGGAAGTTACCTCTCCTCAGGGAACACGTCACAGCGGCGGCGCACAAGGGTGCAGTGGCGGTGTGGGGCAGCATCGATGTGCGGCTGCGCCTGCCGGGAGGGCGAGATGGCAGCCAGCCTTGACGGTGTCGGCAGCGGTGGTTTGTTCGTCGCTGGGGGTCAACACCCTGATGCCCGCGTCTGGTGGTGGGGTGGTTGACGGTGCGGCTACGGCGGCCAACAGCTGATGCGGTGTACTCCAGGTCAGGAGCTCATCCAGTGCGGCGTCGAGGCGGCGGATCTTGTCCTGCTCGGCAGTCGCCAGGACGTGGTGTACGGCGTCGACGAGGCTGGCTTCGGTGCTGCGCCCTCGGCGTGCAGTGTTCTCGACGCGTGCGTTGGCGCTCTCGGAGAGGGCGACGTGCGCAATGCGGAGGCCCACGGAGGGGTGGCGTCTTCGGCGATCACGATGCGCATGCGGCGGATCCTAGGACCTGGGGCCCAGCGGCAGTTCGACGGTGACGGTGGTCGGGCCGCCGGCGGGGCTGTCGATCAGCAGCCGCCCGTCCACCGTACTGACCCGCTCCGGCAATCCCGCCAGCCCCGTGCCGCCGCCCGCGCACGGCCGTGCGCCGGGTCGAAGTATGGGATAGTCTCGGTCGCCTCTCCGGGCCGCTCGGGCAGGTCCACGTCCAGCGTCACGGGCAGCGCGTAGCCCGATACCAGGGTTTCCAGGGCGACGTCGAGGCCGTCGTTGAGGGCCGGTGGGTGGATGCCGCGCACCAGGTCGCGGAGCTCCTTGATCGCGGTGCGGGAGTCAGCGCAGGAAGAGTGCGCTCGCTGCGCGAACCCAGGGCCGCTGTTCGTCTCCAGGACTCCGATGAGCAGGTCTGCGTCTGGCAGGTTGCAGTAGGTGCAGATCATCCGGGCGCCCCTCGGGTCGCAGTGACTGTCCTGTCACTGACCGTAGGAACGTTACCGAGAAAGCCCGAGCGGATTGCCCGCTATTTCTCGAACTCATCCGGGGATTGCTCCACCAGTGCGTCGAGGGCATCGGTGAGGAGTCGGCGGGCATCCGCTCCGTAGCGGGCCATCGTTGCCAGGCGATCGAACACGCCGCGATAAAGGCGGAGTTCCTCGGGCTGGGTGAGGCGCATCTCCGCGGCGAACGTCTCGACCATGATGACCCGGTCGTCGAACAGCCAAAAGCCGTGCAGCGGGGTCACCGGGAGACGGAAACCGAAAGGGACGATGCCCAGCCGCACCGAGGCCAGGGACGTTGCTACGCAGGTGGACAAGGGTGATGACCAGCCGGTCGTGCAGGGCGAGTTGGTACTTCGGCCCCGCGCCGGCCTGCCTACGGCGGACACCGCCGGGCCGGTCAGGGCGCCCTCCCTCACAGCGTGCCTGCCACTGAGGTTCGAGTTCATAGAGCAACCCGCCGAGATGTTGGCGACTCACACTGCAGAAGGCAGGATGGGACAAGGTCGCGCGGGCCCACTTCTTGGTCACACATGAAGAACCCGCGCGGCCCTCGTCATGTCACGGGCTCCACTCCGATCAATCGCGGGTGAGGTCGTAATCGTCAAAGCCATCCTCACCCACGAGTCTCACCGCCCACTCAGTAGATCGACTTGCTCGCCTACGACGGAGCCAGTGGCGGAGTCGATGTCGAGCACGGCCTTGCCCCCGTCGTTCATCATCAAGTCGACGGACCAGCGGACGGGGCCGCCGTCCGAATTCTCGAGCCCGATCGCGCTCACGGTCCCCTTCCTGCGGCCCGTGGCAGTCGAGGCGGCCACCTGAGGTGAGATCTTGGTGCTGTTGAGCAGAGCAACCAGTTCCCGCTTGTCCCCGCTGTCCTGATCGGATTCGACCCTGCTCCGGGCGACCTGACCGGATACGGCGTCGACGTACACGACGTGGGCCGTGCCGTCCGCTGCGGCGATCCTGGTGTCCCACTGCGCACGTACGCCATCAGGGCGCCTCAGGTCGATGTCGATCAGCTTGGATCCGGGCACCCTGCCCAGTGCTGTGCCCGCTGCCTCGTTCCATCCGATCTTCGCAGCAGCGATCAGGTCCGTTTCTGCGGCTTCCGACGGCGCCGCAGCTGGAGATGATTCCTTCCCACCTTTCCCGCAACCACTCACCACGACCGCCGCAGCGACCGCGCAGAGCACACCAATCACACGACCACGGCGCCAACCGCCGCACTTGAGGAATCCAGAAAGCATGGGCTCTAGCCTCCCCTCGCGGCCCGGCGTACACCAGCGCCCCGAACCCCGCTTCACCCAATCAGCCCCGGGGAATTCCATCTCACGCGGGAGTGTCTAATCAACGGCGGATCCGATGATCAAGGAGACGCCTGATGGGCGAGACCATCACCGAGGATTCGGCCGCGGAGGAGCCGGTCGTAGAGTCGACCGCGGAGGCAGTGTCGGACGAGCAGTTGATCTCGCTGCTGGTTGACCGTGCCCGCTCCGACGGACTGCATTTGACCGGAGAGGGCGGGCTGCTGCAGCAGCTGACGAAGCGGGCGCTGGAGTCCGTGGAGGGCGAGATCACCGATCACGTCGGCTACGACAAGCACGACGCAACGGGCAGGAACAGCGGCAACAGCCGTAACGGCCCCCGCTCGAAGACCGTGCTGACGGATGTCGGCCCGGTCGAGGTGAAGGTGCCCCGGGACACCGCCGGCGCCTTCGAGCCGCAGATTGTCCGCAAGCGGCAGCGCCACCTGACCGGTGTCGACGAGATGGTGCTCTCGCTGTCGGCGAAGGGCCTGACTCATGGGGAGATAGACCGTCACCGGCCTCGCCGACCGGCTCCCCGCATCCCCGCCGGAGCTGCCCGAGCACCCGGACTACCCCCGCATCCTCGCCGCCTTCAACCACGCGACCGGACCGCTACGAGCCAGGGACGTCTGCGAAGCCCTCGGCCACGAAGACGCCGTCAGCCATCTCCCCACCGATCAGTAGGGCCACCGCTGAACTGGGCGAACTCAACCGCGTGTACCTGGCTGCACGAGTCTTACCGACACCCCGGCTCGCTATGAGGCGGCGATCGAGATGGCCAACCTGGTGCAGACCGGGCTGGTTATCGACGCCACCGAGAACGACGGCTGGTCACCGGAGCAGGTCACCGACAGGCCCTGACGGGGCCGTACGCTCCAGGCGTCGTGGACGGGGAGAGTGACGGCCTTCGTCCAGGCGTCCAGACGGCGCCCAAAACGCTGGTCGCGGAGCTGGGAGTGGGCCTGCCCAGTCTCTTAAGGCCGTTCCGCGTGCACGCCCTCTGCGGCAATACCCCTTTGCCTGCGCTACCGGACGCCGATCAGGGCGTGTCCTCCCACTGGTCGACGACTTCGAGATGTCCGGCGAGCACCTTGGAGTGCGGAGCCCAGTCTCCCTGCTTGGCGATGACGATCTGGTCGTGGCCCTTGAGGCGGGAGGACGTCGCGAGTCCGCAGCGGGGCGAGTGTCCGGTGAAGCGGATCTCAATCCCGGCCCGGGCGCCGGCGCGGGTGATGACGTCGCCCACGGAGTCGGGCTGCAGCCCGCCCTCCAGGAGGGTGTGCCAGCGGGAGTGCAGGCGCCGGAAGGCGGGTCCGTCCGGGTCGGTGAGTCCGGCGGCCTCCTTCCATGCGGTCCAGGCGCGGACCGGGCAGATTGAGGGGCGGGTGCCGTAGGGGACGGGGACGATGCGGGGGCGGACCTTGGAGACGCGCATGTCGGCGAGCAATCCGCCGGGGGTGTCGGCGTAGTCGCGGACCCGGTTGGCGGCGATCTCGTGTTCGCGGCCGGCGACGGCGAAGTGCATCAGGATCAGGGCCCGGTCGCGGATACCCATGAGGTTGTCGGGGCAGGCGGCGCTGATCCGGGTCAGGTGTTCGACCAGCAGGGGCGGTGCCTGGCCGCGGCCGCGCTGCTCTCCGTTCTCCTCCATGTCCTTCACTAGCTGCTTGAGCCGATTGCGGGCCAGGCGTGCCACCCCTCCCTCGAGGACGAGGCCGTGATCGGTGCGGGCGGAGACGACGGTGCCGGTGATGCGGCGGTCGATGGTGCGCGGGGCGATGAACGTCCCCGTCTTCCAGCCGGGCTGGGTCCACAGCCACTCCACGAACATCACCAGGGTGCCCGGGGTGACGGCGAACAACGGCACCTCGCTTGCGGCACAGAACTTCCCCCAGCTCGCCCAGTCCTGGGCGTAGCCCTTGCGGGTGTTCGCCGACCGATGGTCCGCGACCACCTTCACGGCCTGGCCGTCGATGTGCTCCAGGGCGGCCCGGGTCGCGGCGTCGAACTCCTCCGGCCTCACCGGCGCCCCCGGCTGCAGGGTGCCGATGACTGTTACCTGGCGCTCTGTCACGACTTACCCCCGGGGCCGGATTTGGGTAGTTTCCTAGTTCACGGATACAAGGAGGGAGGTTATCCGGGATCGATGACGGACGGCCCGGCCCTGCCCCCCTCGGCGAGCCGTGTCCAGCCGCGCGGTCTCGCGTTGGTCCGGGGGTGACCGAACAACTCGGAGCCGGGCCGCCACTGGGGACGAAGGAAGAGGTGCGCCCGTTCGTGTTGCAGCTGGAGGCAGAAGCCAAGCAGTTGGCGGCCGACGTCGGCGACCTCTGCCGCCCCCTGGCCGCCGGCGAGGCTCACGCGGGCCGTTGCCATTCAGCAGAAGTGGGAACGGTCCGGGACTGGGCCATCGAACAGGAAGTTCAGGACGTCACGGTGCCCGACTACACGCCCGGTGAGGTGAGCGGGTAGAGCGCCGCGACGGTGCCCGGCGGCGGCAGCATCGGCCGGACGCAGGGCGCACCGCCGGCGGTCCAGTCCCTCTCACGTCCTGGTCGCCGCGGCGGAGGTGTCCGCTTCCGGTGTGGCGGTCCGGCCCATGAACTGGCGAAGGACCACCTGCCCCGCCGTTCATGACAGCCCTCACCATGCTGGGCACACCCGCGGCGGTCGTAGGAGCCGCCGACGCGGTAGCGGCCGTGCTGGCCTTTCTACGCAGCCGATGAGGTGCGCCTCGCACCGGGCATGGGGCAGCACCTTCTCTGTGCTGCCCCAATACGGGCCATGGCTGTGCTGCTAGCGGCGGTTCGCGATCACAGCCCCGCCCACCATGCACCGGCCGGCAGCAACTGAGCCGATGGCGGCGGCCGCCTCTACTGACGTTGAAGTCGTCTTGTCGTAGGGGCTGACGGTTGGTGATCGTCGAGGTAAGCCGGTTGGATGAGGT
>NZ_JBEXRZ010000313.1:0-6010 GCF_040613325.1 Streptomyces sp. NPDC006283
GGGGCATCTTCGGGCACGGCAACGTCGCGGGTGTCGGACAGGCGCTCCTCGAATCGGCCGAGGTCTCAGACCGCCGCGCTCTCCCGCACGGCCGCGCGGTTACGGGCCTCGATCACTTCCTCGGGCTCCTTCGGGGTGCCGAGGCCGGCCATCTTCATCGCGCCGCCGACGGCAGCGCCGAGCAGGATGAGGGCGAAGCCCGCCCAGAAGCCGACCGGACTGTTCGCCACCATGAAGACGCCTGCCACGCAGAAGCCGATGAAGGCGATGATGGTGCCGGTCCAGGCGGCCGGGGTGTGTCCGTGGCTGCTGCCCGCCATGAGTTGCTCCTCGTTTCTGGTGCGATGTCGTGAGCCGGTGCTCAAGCTGAGCCCGGGCGCTCGTCAGTCATTGTCCCGTACGCCGGGACGCGGGCCGATCGGGGGTCACGCTTCGCGCGTGGGGTCCTCACCGCGGTCCAGCGCCTTCCACAGATCCTCGGGGCGGTCCGGGTCGGCGGGCCGGGCCGCCTTGCGGGGCCGGGGGCTGCCGTCGCGTTCGTAGCGGCCGGACATGGAGGGCCACTGGCGGCCGAACCGGAGGGCCAGGAGGCCGGCGAGCAGGATCAGTACGCCACCCGCGGCGGTGACGTACGGCCACGCGGTGTGGGTGAGCGCGTCGACGGTGGCGGCGGCGTCGCCGGTGGTACGGGCGGCCTTCTCGTCGAGGGCTTCGCCGTCGGACGCGCCGAGGAGCGCGGCCGCCGCGGCGCCCGCACCGCTCAGCGCGAGCAGCGCGGCAACGAGGAGCCGGCCTGCGCGGCGTACGGCGAAGACGGCGACGAGCGCGGCCAGGCCCACGATCGCGAGCGCCGTGGGAACGCCGGTGACGTCGGAGCCCTTGGCGTCGAGGGACACGGTCCCGCCGCCGACGGACGCCGTGCCCTCGGCCCAGATCCGGCCGGCCGCGAGCAGGACGACGGTAGCGCCGACGGCTCCGAGGAACAGGGCGATGGCCAGGCTGCGTCGGCTGCTTGTGGCGGCCGTCGCGGCTGCGGCTCGGGGCTGGGGTACGGGTACGGCACTCACGCCCTCCACTATCCCTTACCGCTCCCGGTGCCGTTCAGGCGGTTGGCCGTGTGGACGGCACGCAGCACCGCGGCCGCCTTGTTGCGGCACTCGGTGTCCTCGGCGACGGGGTCGGAGTCGGCCACGACACCTGCCCCGGCCTGCACATACGCCGTTCCGTCGCGCAGCAGGGCGGTGCGGATGGCGATGGCGGTGTCGGAGTCGCCGGCGAAGTCGAGGTAGCCGACACAGCCGCCGTAGAGGCCGCGGCGCGAGGGCTCGAGTTCGTCGATGATCTGCATGGCGCGGGGTTTGGGCGCGCCGGAAAGGGTGCCCGCGGGGAAGCAGGCCGTCAGCACGTCGAAGGCGGTGCGTCCTTCGGCGACCTTGCCGGTCACGGTCGACACGATGTGCATGACGTGGGAGTACCGCTCGATCGACATGAAGTCGACGACCTCGACGCTGCCGGGCTCGCACACCCGGCCCAGGTCGTTGCGGCCGAGGTCGACGAGCATCAGGTGCTCGGCCCGCTCCTTGGGGTCGGCGAGCAGTTCCTCCGCGAGGTCGTGGTCCTCCTGGGGGGTGGCGCCGCGCGGCCGCGTGCCGGCGATCGGGTGGACCATGGCGTGCCCGTCCTCGACCTTGACGAGCGCCTCGGGGCTGGAGCCGACGACGTCGAAGCCGTCGAACCGGAAGAGGTACATGTACGGCGACGGATTGGTGGCGCGCAGCACCCGGTAGACGTCCAGCGCGCTCGCGGCGCACGGGGTTTCGAAGCGCTGGGAGGGGACGACCTGGAAGGCCTCGCCGGCCCGGATGCGCTCCTTGATGTCCTCGACGGCGGCCTGGTAGTCGGTGCCGCCCCACAGCGCGGAGAACTCCGGCAGCTCGGATGCGGGCAGCGCGGCGGGCGGTGACGCGAGCGGCCCGGCGAGGTCCGCCTCCATGGCGTCGAGCCGGGCGACGGCGTCCGCGTGGGCCTCGTCGACGCCGGTGTCGAGGTCGTTGTGGTTGATCGCGTTGGCGATCAGCAGGACGGTGCCGTCCCAGTGGTCCAGGACGGCGAGGTCCGACGTGAGCAGCATGGTGAGCTCGGGCAGCTTCAGGTCGTCGCGCTCGCCGGGGCCGATCTTCTCCAGTCGGCGCACGATGTCGTAGCCGAGGTAGCCGACCATGCCGCCGGTGAAGGGCGGCATGCCGGACGCGAGGTCACGGGGAGTGTGCAGCGCGTCGACGGTGGCGCGCAGGGCCTTCAGGGGGTCGCCGCCGGTGGGGACGCCGACCGGCGGGTTGCCCAGCCAGTGCGCCTGTTCGTCGCGGACGGTCAACGTCGCGTCGGAGCGGACTCCGATGAAGGAGTAGCGCGACCAGGACCGGCCGTTCTCGGCCGACTCCAGCAGAAAGGTGCCGGGACGTTCCGCGGCGAGCTTGCGGTACAGCCCGACGGGCGTGTCGCCGTCCGCGAGGAGCCGGCGGCTGACGGGGATGACGCGGCGGTCGGCGGCGAGCTTGCGGAACGTCTCGAGATCCATGGCGCCAGACCCTACTTGTCGAGGAGTACGTCGGCGTCGAAACAGGTGCGGGCCCCGGTGTGGCAGGCGGCGCCCACCTGGTCGACCTTGACGAGGACGGTGTCGGCGTCGCAGTCGAGGGCCACCGACTTGACGTGCTGGACATGGCCGGAGGTGTCGCCCTTGACCCAGTACTCCCGGCGGCTGCGGGACCAGTAGGTGCATCGGCCGGTGGTCAGGGTGCGGTGCAGCGCCTCGTCGTCCATCCAGCCGAGCATGAGCACCTCACCGGTGTCGTACTGCTGGGCGATGGCGGGAACCAGTCCGTCGGCGCTCCGCTTGAGGCGGGCGGCGATGGCCGGGTCGAGGCTGCTTTCGGGGACACTGCTGGTCATACGGCCCATTGTGCCGTGCCGAAGGTGGTGGCCGGGCGGTGCGTCCACTGGGCGGACCCGGTGCCCCCGCCGTACGCTGACGGGCATGTCGACCCATGCCAAGCGTGAACGACTCCTGCTGGCCGACCTGTTGGAGACGGCCGGTCCGGACGCGCCGACCCTGTGCGAGGGCTGGCGGACCCGGGAGCTCGCGGCCCACGTGGTGATGCGCGAGCGGCGGCCCGACGCGGCGGGCGGGATACTGCTCAGCGCGCTCAGGGACAGGGCGGAGCGGATCCAGGCCGAGTTCGCCGCCAAGCCGTACGGGGAGCTGGTGCACCTCATCCGGACCGGGCCGCCGCGGATGTCCCCGTACGGGATCAAGCCGATCGACGAGGCCGCGAACACGGTGGAGTTCTTCGTGCACGCGGAGGACGTACGGCGGGCGCAGCCGGAGTGGCTGCCGCGCGAGCTGGACCGGATCTTCGAGAACGCGCTGTGGTCACGACTGGAGAAGGCCGCGCGGCTGCTCGGCAGGAAGTCGCCCGTGGGTCTGGTGCTGCGCAGGCCGAACGGCCAGACGACGGTGGCCCACAAGGGCACTCCGGTGGTGACGGTGACCGGCGAGGCGGGCGAGCTGACGCTTTTCGCCTTCGGGCGGCAGGACGTGGCCCAGGTGGACCTCGAAGGCGACAAGGACGCGATCACCAGACTGCGCCAGGTCGGGCTCGGCATCTGAGATCTGCGCCCGCGCGGGAGGCCCGCCGCGCTCCGCTCACCGGGTGTTCCTTTCACGGCTCACCGGCAGGGCTGCCGCCCACCGTGCGGGCCGGGAGCCGGGCGCGCGGTGGCCCGGGGTGCGGCGGGTAGGGCGGGAGCCGAGGAGCGCGAGCGCGAAGCCCGCCGGGATGGTGACGAACCCGGGCGTCTGCAGCGGGAACCAGTGGAAGTCGCGGTCCGGGAAGAGCGAGATCGGTGTGCCCGACGCCGCCGGCGAGAAGGCCATCAGGACGGCGACCAGCGGCAGCGTCCCGTACACCGCCCAGCGCACTCCGGCGGCCGTGAAACCCCGGCGGAAGATCCCGTAGAGCAGGACGGGGGGCAGTACGGAGGCGGCCGCGGCGAAGGAGAAGGAGAGAAGGACCTGGGGGTTGCGCCCGTAGGTCTGCGTCGAGACGAACACGGCGAGGGCACCGACCGCGGCGACCGCGCACCGCGCCAGACGGACCTCCCCGGCCATCGAGCGCCTGCCCTTGGCGTCGGTCCCCCAGGGCAGGGTGAAGTCACGGGCGAGGGTCGAGGCCGCGGCGAGGGTGATCCCCGCGACCGTGGAGAGCGTGGTGGCGAACACGGCGCAGGCCACCACGGCGAAGAGCATGCTGTGCCGGGGTCCGCCGGCCTCGGGATCGAGGGCCGTGGTCACCATGAGGAGGGCGGTGTTGCCTCCCGGGTCGGCGGCCAGCAGCAGTTCGCTGCCGACGAGGGCCGCCGCGCCGAACCCGATCACGACCACGCCAGCGCACAACAGGGCGACGGGCGCGACGGCCCACGTGGCGGCGCGGCGCAGGCTGCGCGTGCCGCGCATCGGGTGCAGCCGCATGGTGATGTGGGGCATGCAGGCGGCGCCCAGGAGCAGCGTCATCAGGAAGCCGATCAGGTCCAGCCGCCCGGTGAGGTCGTGCCCGAACTGCAGGCCCGGCGCGGCGTATGCGTCGCCCCGCCCGCTGCCCTGTTCGGCGGCGTCGAAGAGGGAGCCGGGCGACCAGCCGAAGCGTTCAAGCACCAGACCGGCGAGCAGCAGGACGACGGCGAGGACGACGAACGTCTTGAGGATCTGGATGTAGCCCGTGCCGCGCATGCCGCCGAAGGCGGAGTAGCAGACCATCAGCGCCCCGCTGGCGATCGTGCATCCGGTGAGCGCGCCGGGCGGGAGGTCGAACATCGCCGTCATGATCTTCCCGGAGGTGGAGAGCTGGACCACCAGCAGCGGGAACAGGACGATCAGCGCCGTGATCCCGAGGGCCGTGCGCACGGAGCGGTCGGCGAGGCGTTCCGTGAGGAAGTCCCCCAGCGTGTAGACACCTTCACGGCGCAGCGGCCGCGCCAGCACCACCATCACCAGGATCAGTGAGCCGACGGTGGCGCAGGCGAAGAGGATGCCGTCGGTTCCGGCGAGGGCGACCGAGCCGGTGGTGCTGAGCAGGGTCGCGGCGGAGACGTAGTCCCCCGCCACGGCCAGCCCGCCGCCGACCGGGCCGAGTGCCGCCCCGCCCGCGTAGAAGTGCTCGGGGTCGTCCTGGTCGGCGGCGGCCAGACCGCACAGCAGGAGCGACACCGCGACGAACGCGAGGAAGACGACGAGTGCGAGGGACCGGCCCTCGAACCCGGCGCTCGAAGCGACGGGTAGGGCGAGGAGCACATGAGATGACATGCCGGATACCGCACCAGGGCGGCGGATGCCCGTACAGAGGTGGCCGCCCCTGCGGTGCCCGCGCACAGGCGCAGGCAGGCCCCGGCTGTGCGGCGGCACACCCTGCGGCGTCAGGTCTCCAGGAGCCTGCGGGCCGCGAGGGCGAGGGAGACCTCGACGAGATCGGACGGCCGTGACAGTGAGCGGCCGGTGAGCTGTTCGAAGCGGCGGAGCCGGTTGAGCACGGTGTTGCGGTGACAGTAGAGCCGCGTCGCCGCGCGTTGCGCGGAGCCCTCGGCGTCGAGCCATGCGGTGAGCGTCTCGACGAGCAGATCGCGGTCGGCCGGGTCGATCCCGTGCAGCGGGCCCAGTACGCGCTCCGCGAGCGCCCGGCCGAGGGGCGGGGAGGAGACGACGAGGGCGGCGGGGAGGTGTTCCTCGAGGAGTACGACACCGCCGGTGCGGGGGCAGGCCCGCAGTGCGGTGCCGGCGTGTCTTCGCGCCTTCCCGAGGGCGGCGAGCCCGACGACGGCTGAGCTGATACCGACACCGACGACGACCGCCGTACGGTGACCCTCCACGAGGACGGCTCCGTCGAGGTCAGGGACAACGGCCGCGGCATCCCCGTGGACGTGGAGCCCAAGACGGGGCTCTCGGGCATCGAGGTGG
>NZ_JBEXRZ010000314.1:0-5952 GCF_040613325.1 Streptomyces sp. NPDC006283
GAGCCGAGCCCGGAGCCGGAGCCGACTGTGGAGCCGAGCCCGGAGCCTGAGCCGACTGTCGAGCCGAAGCCCGAGCCGAGCCCGGAGCCGGAGCCGACCGTGGAGCCGAAGCCCGAGCCGAGCCCGGAGCCGGAGCCGACCGTGGAGCCGAAGCCCGAGCCGGAGCCGACCGTCGAGCCGAAGCCCGAGCCGAGCCCGGAGCCGGAGCCGACCGTCGAGCCGAAGCCCGAGCCGAGCCCGGAGCCGGAGCCGACCGTCGAGCCGAAGCCCGAGCCGAGCCCGGAGCCTGAGCCGAAGCCCGAGCCGAAGCCCGAGCCGAGCCCGGAGCCTGAGCCGACCGTCGAGCCGAAGCCCGAGCCGAAGCCCGAGCCGAGCCCGGAGCCTGAGCCGACTGTCGAGCCGGAGCCGGAGCCGACTGTCGAGCCGAAGCCCGAGCCGAAGCCCGAGCCTGAGCCGACTGTCGAGCCGGAGCCCGAGCCGGAGCCTGAGCCGACTGTGGAGCCGAGCCCGGAGCCGGAGCCGACTGTGGAGCCGAGCCCGGAGCCGGAGCCGACTGTGGAGCCGAAGCCCGAGCCGAGCCCGGAGCCTGAGCCGACTGTCGAGCCGAAGCCCGAGCCGAGCCCGGAGCCGGAGCCGACTGTCGAGCCGGAGCCTGAGCCGACTGTGGAGCCGAGCCCGGAGCCTGAGCCGACTGTGGAGCCGAAGCCCGAGCCGGAGCCTGAGCCGACTGTCGAGCCGGAGCCTGAGCCGACTGTGGAGCCGAGCCCGGAGCCGGAGCCGACCGTCGAGCCGAAGCCCGAGCCGACTGTCGAGCCGAAGCCCGAGCCGAGCCCGGAGCCTGAGCCGACCGTCGAGCCGAAGCCCGAGCCGACTGTGGAGCCGAGCCCGGAGCCTGAGCCGACTGTGGAGCCGAAGCCCGAGCCTGAGCCGACCGTCCACACCTCGACTGGCAAGGTCATCACAATCCGATGAACGATCCACGGATCACATCCGAGGACGAGGCGGCTACCAGACAATTGGATGCAGTTCGGCGTCCTGAACCCGCCTCGACCGACGACGACGGATACAGCGCGACCGCTCTGGAGAGCCACTGGTTCGAGCTGCCGGAGCAGTCGGCCACTACCAGGCTGGCGGATACGGTCCGGGCACCGGAGCCGGAACACCACATCGCCCCCGACCGGGTGGACGCCGCCGTCCACCGCTTCGGTCCGGGCGTCACCGCGGCCGCCCTTCGGCACGGAACACCACCGCCTCAACCGGCCATCTCGGCAAGACCCCGCAGGTATTCTCTGGCGTTCCTGCGCCGTTACACGCTGGCTGCCCTGGTACTGCTGGGGGTCCTGGGGTATTTCGCCTGGCAGCGCCTCGGGCCGGACCTCGCAGTGCAGGAGGTATCCGTACGAGCCACACCCAAGGCGCCGGCCTGCGCCAGTACGACGGACGTGGTGGGCGTGGTGAACACTAACGGAAGGGCCGGGACACTGACTTACCGCTGGGTCCGCAGCGACGGCACGGACTCAGGGCCGCTGCGGGAACCGGTGTCCCGCGGACAGCGTAAGGCGAACCTCCACCTGCTCTGGAGTTTCAACGGCAAAGGCATCCATCCCGCACGGGCCGAGCTGCGGATCATCTCGCCCACTGCGCATACAGCGTCCGTCAACTTCACCTACCGCTGCCGGTGACCGCCGTGCCGGGCGGCCACCCCTCAACGATGGGTACCTCGGGCCTGCGCTGAGACCATCCCTGCCAGACGACCCCGTTATCTCTTTCGCGGTCCTGCAATAGGGCCGCTGGCCTCCGGGCCCGGCATGACTGTTGCCCTGTCGAAGAGATGGCAATGCCGTTGCTTTAGTACTGCAACGGCCCTTTCGTGACGGTGGGATAGTCGGATCGTTGTGCTGGTCATGGTGTCTCGCGGCGCCGTGGGATTTACCTGGTGAGCGAGGCGGCCGCGCTTGGCCAGGGCGGGATCACGCTGGTGGTGGCCGCTTCTGGCGCCAGTGCGGCCACCATCGCACGCGGGATCGCCGAGCTGTCCGGGCGCCGTTTACCAGGCGGGCGGATCCGGGCTCCAGGAGCCGGCCGTGAGCCGGTGACGGTCAACGACCCCGGTCTGCTGCCGCGCTTGAAGTTCTGATCGAGCGGCACACCCGGGGTGATCCGGTCTCGCCGTTGCGCCGACCACACTCTTGCTGCGGTCCCTGTCCTCGGCGCTGACCGCTTCAGGGCCACCGGGTCAGCGCGGCGACCGTTGGGCGCCTGCTGCACGCCGTGTGATACAGCCTGCAGGGAACCGCCAAGGCCACGGAAGGTGCCAGTCATCCGGACCGGGATGCCCAGTTCACGCACATCAACGCCACCGCCGGGGCCTTCCTCGAAGACAACCAGCCGGTGATCAGCGTGGACACCAAGCCCAGGAGTGGCTTGGCAACCGCGACCGACCGCCGACGCATTTGGCAGCCGGGCAAGAACCCCAACGGTGTGGACTGCTGCACGTTCACTAGCAGTGACCAGCCGGTCGCCATCCCTTACGGCATCTCGACATCGCCCGCAACAGCGGCTGGGTCAACGTCGGGACCGACCACGACACGGGCGAGTTCGTGGTGGAATCCATCCGCCCCGGTGGCTCGCAAGAACGCGGACGGGACGACCACCGGACGCCGGCCGACTGCGGTGGTTCCAACGACCCCCGCCGCTGGACATGGAAGAAGCACCTCGCCGCCTTCGCCCTGGAAAGCGGACTCGAGATCACGGTCTGCCACTTCCCATCCGGAACATCGAAGTGGAACAAGATCGAACAACGGATGTTCTGCCATCACCGCGAACTGGCGCGGCAGGCTCCTGACCAGCTACCAGGTCGTCATCGAGACCATCGCCGCCGCGACCGCTCACGCCGGGCTCAGAATCGGAGCCGAACTCGACACAGGCCGATACGACTTGGGCACCACAGTCCCACCCGTCGAATTCCATGCCCTGCCGATCACACCCCATGTGTGTTCCTCGCGCACGGCCTCGTCGGCCGCGAGACGCTGCAGGCAGTGGGAGTGCACACCCCGCGGCTGGTTCAGCACGGCATCAGCCGGATACAGGTCTCCTGGCCAGCCGCGTCAGAACGCGTCGTGCAGCAGGTGGCAGACGTTCGCGTCGTTGACCGCTTCCTGGCCGGCCCCGTGGCCTGCCTCGCCGCGTACGTCACCGATGCGACCACACAGGGCTCTTTTCGGGCGGGTTCCGGGGCTGGCGGTGAGAGCGCTGCTGCGCGGATGGGGAAGTGCTCGGTCAGAGCTCTGTTACCCCTCCTCTCTTGGAGGGGCGCGTTCTCGGGCCTTCAGACGGGCGGGTAGAGTTCTCTGCAGGGTCCGCTTCTCTTTGAGCGGGGGCACCCTGGCCTCCAGCTCTCGCCCTGATGACGAGTGCGCGGGCGGGGTCTGCCACTCCGAGCGGTGGCTCTTGTCAGTCGCGTCGGGCGATGACGCGATATGCGTTGGACAGCCGGGTGCGGCGCACGAGTGGGGCGAGGAGTTGGTCTGCTGCGCATGCCGCGATCAGGAACGGCGCCGCGGCCAGCACCAGGAGTACACGGGTCAGACGCGAAGCGAAGCGCGGACGTTCGGGGAGCCATGGAGCGTCGTCTGGTGGCAGGACGCGGGTGAGGCGGAACCATGCTGCGACGGTCAGGTCGACCGGTATGTGTGGTTCACGGCGGTCGACGGCCATGACGGTGAAGCCGTGGGTGGACAGTTCCTGGCATAGGTTGGCGACCGGTATCAAGTGTAGGTGCTGCGGTTGCAGCCACGGCACCCACCACTTGCCCAGCAGCCGCCCGTAAATTGACTCGGGGTCGGGTACCTCGATCATCAGATGCCCGCCGGGGCGCAGTGCGGTCCGTGCGGCGGCCAGCTCCTTCTTCGGGTCGGGGGTGTGCTCCAGGTAGTGGAACATGCTCACCACGTCGTACCGCCCGGCCATCTCGTCCACCAGGTCGACGAAGAAGCCCCGGTAGGCATGGGAGATCCGGCCCTCTGCGGCCGCGCACTCCACGCCCTCGCAGTTGTCGAGCCCGTCGAACACCGTCGTTGGCAGAACCTTCCTGGCCGCCTGACAGAAGTGGCCGTGCGAGGTGCCCACGTCCAGCCATCTGTCCGACCGGGCTACGCGGAGCATCGCCCGCGCGCTGGTCCGGAAGCGCTTGGTGCTGCCTCTCCCCTGGAACAGCTTCGCGGTGGTTTCTTCCCCCAGGCCGTCGTAGAAGTCCCGGTAGTAGAAGTCCAGCCCCTCCTGGCTAAGCTGGGGGTTTTGAAATATGTGCCCACAGTTGCGGCACTGGTCCAGCACGAACCGGCCCGGCTTGAGCTGGACCAGGTCGGTGGTACTCAGCCGTTCCCGCAGCCGTGGAGAGGCGCACCACGGGCATTCGACCCGCCGCGACAGGTGGAACCGTTCGGTGCCGTGCGCCAATTCTGCCAGGTAATCAGGGCGCCGGGCGGCGATTTCTTTGCTACGTGCCATGGTCTTTGCCGCTTTCTTGTTGCCGTGGCCCAGGTCAGCTCGTCGGCCAGGGAGCGGGTCGGTGGTTCAGCGTAACGGAGGTCGCGGACGCAGCGTCGTCTGCGGGAGATCCAGGACAGGCTCCGTTCGACAACCCACCTGCGGGACACGACGACGAAGCCGGGGACGTCGTTGCTGCTCGACGGTGAGTTCCAGCGTTCCTTTGCCCAGGTCACGAGCCTGCCGACTTATCCGCCATCGGTCCATACCAAAGTCATGCGGTAGTGGATCTACCGCGGCCGGGCGAGCAGGGGCCGGGCGCCGTCACGATCCTGCACCGAGGCCGCGGGCACCAGTACGACCAGCGGGAGACCGAGCGTGTCGACCGCGATGTGCCGCTTGCGCCCGTTCAACTTCTTGCAGGCATCCCACCCCCGGCTGCGGCCAGAACGGTCTTGGCTGCCCGAATCGACCGCTAGTGACCTGAGTCAGAGATTCGTCGTTGGTTCAGTGTGAGTCGAGGACCGAAGATCCCGCCATTGTCGGTAACTGATGCCCAGCGGGTTGTGCTTGAGGGTTGGGTGCGTCGGCGTTCGACGGCTCAGGCGCTGGTCTTGCAGTCACGGATCGTGCTTGAGTGTGCCGAGGGTCATTCGATCGCGGAGGTGTCGCGTCGTCTCGGGGTGGTTCCCGAGACGGTCCGCACGTGGCGCCGGCGCTTTCTGGACCGTGGCCTGGACGGCATGTGTGACGAGCCCAGGCCCGGTGTGCCGCGCAAGATCTCCGACGCGGACGTCGAGCGGGTGATCGTCAAGACGTTGGAGGACGCCGCGGCGGATGAGTTTGTCCGTCAACAGGCCGAACCACCGCTCGACCTGGTTCATCCAGGAGGAGCCGGTGGGGTTAAGTGGACGTGGAAGCGCGGGTGTTTTCCGAGCCACGCCGTGATCTCGGCGGTGTTGTGGGTGCGTGGCGTAATTGTCACAGACCAGGTGGACATCGAGGCCGGCGGGCACGACCTTGTCGATCCGGGTCAGGAACTTCTTGAACTCGATGGCCCGGTGGCGGCGGTGCAGTGCTGATATGACGCTGCCGTCGGCGATGTTGAACTCTAGGCTCCACACCACACATGGAGGTCTTCGTGTCCCACCGTAATGCCCGGCTGACCGTTCACGGCAGGCGGATCCTGGTCGAACGTGTCCTGTCCGGTCGCCCGATCGCGCACGTTGCCGCGGAGATGGGCATATCCCGGCCCACGGCCCACAAATGGGTCCGCCGCTGGCGGACCGAGGGCGACGCGGGCCTGGCCGGCGGTGAGAACGAATGCGAGGGCCGGCAATTGCCGTCGGCGGCGAGGTGAATCTTCGTGCTTGCGACCTCGTGGGTGATTAGCGTGAGGTCGTGCTGGGGTAGCGGCTGGTGTTGTGATCACGTCTGTGCGGCGGGCAGTGCGAGTGTTTTGTT
>NZ_JBEXRZ010000315.1:0-5946 GCF_040613325.1 Streptomyces sp. NPDC006283
AGACCCCCGCCCTGCGGATACCTCATCCAACCGGCTTACCTCGACGATCACCAACCGTCAGCCCCTACGACAAGACGACTTCAACGTCAGTAACCACGGTCGATCCTGGCCTGCTTGAGCCAGCACCGCCGCGACTCCGCGTTGACCCCACTCCCGGGGCACGTCCGTGACGTCCCGTGGGCTCGACCAGGACAACACCCCACTATTTGAAGGCGAGTACCGCTCCGTGCAGGCATCGTCCGCGCGATCGCCGCTGAATGCGCCGCATCCGTAGGACGGTGACCTCGACGGATTATAGTGGAGTCGACCTCTCCAATTCCACGGTGATCGGTGCAGGTATCCCATTCAAACGGCCTCGGGCAAGTCCTGCAGTTTGGTCGCTCCGTTCCTGGTGTAACATTTGAGTATGGCGCAAAGGCGAGTTACTATTTTCATAGACGACGTGACCGGCGAAGAAACCCATGAGGGGCAAACTCACACGTTTACGCTCAATGGCGTTGAATACGAGATCGACCTCTCTCCCGACAGTTACGACCAGATGCTCGAAGCATTCGGCCCCTATCTGAAAGCAGGGCGGAAGGTCGGCCGGAGAGGGCGTAAGGGCAGAGTAGCCCCCAGCCGCATCGAGGGGCCGTCGACGCCTGAGATCCGTGAGTGGGCGAAGGAGCAGGGGATTGAGGTCAGCGAACGGGGACGGGTGTCATCCAAGATCCGTGCGTTGTACGAGGCAGCGCGCTGAACACGACACTTACTCTGTACGCCATCAATGGCTTTACTTGCCTGCGGTCGGGGCGTGAATGGGGCCTGCGGGAACGGTCAGCACCTTGACTGCGGGCGGCCATGCAGATCGAGCCCGGCGGGGGAGCGGGTATCTCATCCCTCGCGGACAAGGGCTTCGCAGGACGCGCGAGGTTTTCTTCCGCCCAAGCAACTCGGCGTTCGCCAGTGGACCGACACTCTCAAGGGCCAGTCAGTCTGGAACAGTATGCAGCAGAACCCCCGGTCGGAGTTCGCTCGCACCGGAACGGAATTCCTGACTCAGGAGACTAGATTGGCAACAAGTTCCCGAGTCCGATGAACGCCTCTAGATTAAGGTCCAGAGCCAGTGAGTGTTTTCCAACCTCGGGTTGAGCAGGTCAGGTGCAGGGTGAGGACGGCCTGAACGAGGTTGGTGATGCGAGTGGTGGAGTATCGCAGCTTGCGCAGGAGCCGCCAGGTTTTGAGGGCGGCCATGGCCTGCTCGACCAACGCGCGGATCTTCGTGTGTGAGTGGTTGACGGCCTACTGACTGGCGGCGAGCGTCTCCCAGCGGCCCCAGTGGGGCAGCCGTATAGTGCCGTCGGCGCCCCGGTAGCACGTGGCGGCCCAGCACTCCACGCCGGCCGCAAGGCGTCGACGATGCCGTGGGTTCGCGCGGCCTTGATGTCGTGGACCGCGCCGGGCAGCGTTGGGTGAGGCAAGCACCGCAAGCACGGGGTGAACATCCAGGCGGTCACCGGCCCAGCCGGCGAACTCACCTGGTACTCGCCACCCTTCCCGGACGGACCGCGGACACATCACCGCCGCCCGCACCCACAAAATCGTCACCATCTGTGAGCGTCTGAATATCCCCGTCCTCGGCGACAAGGCCGGCCAGGGAGCCGACGGAATATTCGTGACACCGGTCAAACACCACCGAGGCGGCGAGATCACCATCCGGCAGAAGTCCGTCAACCGGGCACACGCCCGACTCCGCTCCCCTGTTGAACGCGCCTTCACCCGGCTAAAAGCCTGGCCGCTCACTGATGCGGAAGTCGGCCCGCCATCTTCGCGTACGTCTTGTGCTCCGCACAGGTACATCGGCGCGATCAGGGTGCGCTGGTGCAGGGAAGCTTGCACCTGCGTTCACCCTCCCAGGATGACGCAGCATCGTCACCCACTCACCAGCATATGCGGGAGGTCCAGCGCGGCAGGACGGACAACCAAGGAGGCCCCTTGAACGGTGAGTTTGAGACGTCAGCATCTCGATCAAACGGTTTGGGACCTCACCTGTCACGGGCCCACGAGAGCCTCAGCATCGCTCGGTCCATTTTCAGCCTCGTGAGCCGTGCTGTCCCATGGCATGTCGCATGCATGCCGCACGCAAGCGTATCCAGCACCTCGACTTGATTGAGGTCGCCCGCCCAGTGCCCGAGCACGGGACGGCCCGGCCGCGGGCCTCGGCAGGCCGTCGATCGTCACTCACAGCCGCAGAGCCCCAGTCCCGTTGCTGGAGTCCTCCCCGCGCGACCGAGGCCTCTGACGATGTCCGGGCGGTCAGCCGCACCAGACGTCCGTGACAATTCGTCCCTCGTAACCCTCGGGGACGAGGCCAGCGAGTTCGACATTCAGCCGATCGCTGCGACAGTCCTTGGAGATGGGGGTGTACTGCAGGTACACGCGATGCACCTTGGGCAGTCGCTCTCCGTGCCGGAAGGGTTTGCCGATCAGATGCCGGTACTTGCTGGCATCGCACACTTGGCCGCCGTCGGTAGAGACGCCCGGGCGGATGCCGGTCGGCGGGACACCCATCGCGGCTGCGCTGGTGATCTGTTGCACAAGCAGGAGCGTCACTACCGGGACAAGAGCGAGGACGAAACGAATGTGGACTCTCATGCCAACCATGTTGCTGCAGCTGCTCATGAACCGCGAAGCGGAGGAGGTTTCACGTCTACAGCGTGCCGCTGGCTCGCGCTTTCGGGTTGCATGCGGTCTACAACGACGCTCTGCAAGCTCACGAGACCGCCCGCGCCGCAGGCGAGGCGCTGGCCAGGCGGCAGAAGGTCTGCCGCAGAAGGTCCTCACCGAGTGGACAGCGTGGCTGCGTGAGGAGATCGAACCCGCCTGGCGGCTCGGCCGAATGGGACGCTGACACCCGCCCGTCCAGCGGCGACGTCGACCACACGGGCACGGCCGTCTACCGGTGCGACGTCGCCGCCTGCGACGCGCTCACCCCCACCCGGCAGGGCCTGGGCGCCACCTGCGAGAAGACCACCGCGCCGGCCGCCTGGGGCTGAAGGAGTTCAAGGCCACCTAGGTGCCGGACCGCAACCGGGTGATCCCGGTGAGCGGGCCGACTGGCGCGTGACGGGGGTACTCCCCGGGACTCGGTCCTGTGGGGCCTGTGGAACGCGCACGGCTCGCTGCGGCACAAGGATCTACAGCGCGACCTCGACTCCCAACTGGAGGCGTGGATCGAGCGGCAGACGCCGTATGGACCGTCACCTGCCTGCCGGGCGGCGGGCTGCCGCTACGACGCGCGGGCCACCTGGGGGCTGTGCGGCATTCACCAAAACCGCTGGAAGAAGGCCACGGCCGCCTTGCGGAGGCGGCTGTCCACGCCAACGTCGGCGTGGCTGGATCGGCAGGCACCGTTCCTGAACGTCCACCAATTCTCGCTGGCCCCGCTGCATCCCGTGGCCCGTCTGGAGATGCTGTACGCGCTGCAGCAGCGTGACGAACGCGGCCAGAAGATCGCCCCCGTGGCTGTGCGCCAGGCCGTCTCGCACCTCGCGGAGCGGGTCGACTCCATCGCCACCGCCGAGGCCGGGCGGTTCCGGGCGGGACGCAGGCGAACGTGGACGCGCCCCTTCGGGAGACGCACCGCATCCTGCGCTCGGCGTTCGACCGCTTCGAGGGCGTCCGAACCCGACCAGCAGGGACGTGCTGGACCTGTCCGAACTCGGGCTAAATGCCTTGAAACACGCGGCCGGTGAGTGGCTGTTGATCTGGGACAACCGCAAGGGACAGCGCCTGAACCGGCGCCTGGAGCTTGAGCACGACACCGTGGGGACCGTCCGCACGTGGCGGCCTGTGCGCGACACGCTCGACCTGCCCACGCCCAAAGAGCCTGGTCACCCTCTTGGAGCGGCAGGGAGACGAGATAGTCGGCCAGGGGTCGTGTCGCTGGAGGGGTCCAGGTCCCGCAAGGCCGGTTCCACCCCCAGCCCGGCGGTACTGGGACGCTGACGCGGCCAGCGCCCGCCTCGCGCAAACCCCCCTCTAGTCTTCTGAGTCGGGAATTCTGTTCAGATATGAAGCGAGGCGTTCGAGGATTTCGTCGGCGGTCTTGGTCCAGGCGTAGGGCTTCGGGTCGGTGTTCCAGTCTGCGATCCGGTTGCGGATGTCTTTCTCCAGGGCTTGGACGGATCTGTGGACGCCGCGCCGTGTCTGCTTGCTGGTGAGTTCGGCGAACCATCGCTCGACGAGGTTCGACCAGGACGACCCGGTCGTTGTGAAGTGCAGATGAAACCGAGGATGAGTCAGCAGACACTTCTTGATAGCGGGGGTGTTGTGGGTGGCGTAGCAGCCCCTATGTTTCGTCAAGCCGCCGAAGGGAGCTGGCTGGTGGCCAGAGGCTGGATGTGCTGGTAGAGCTCGCGCGGACGTACCGCTTGAGGCACTGGATGATCTCGCGCGCTTGGACATGCCCTCGGCGGTGCGTCGCTGCAGGTACTTCTGCGTGCGTTCGTCCCAGCGTATGCGGATCATCACGATGCGGTAGAGGGCGGCGTTGGCTTGGCGGTTGCCTCCGCGGTTCAGCCGCCGCCGTTGTGGCTTGCCGGAGGACTGCTCGACCGGGCTGACGCCGCGCAGGGCGGCGAAGGACGCCTCGTCAGTGATCCGATCAGGGTTGTCGCCAGCGGTGATGAGGAGGACTGCGGCGCTGTCAGGCCCGACACGACACCCATCAGATCCAGCATCTGGGGCCAGCAAGAGCGGACGGCCCTGGTGGTGCGTCGGGTGAGCTCTTTGACCTCGTCGGACAGGTGACTCTGCGGGCGAGCAGGCGCATCGCGAAAACCGCCTCGCCGCGATCATCGACGTCAAGGGCCGCGCAGGTGGCGTCACGGCCCGGTACTTGCGCGAGCCGGTGATGAGGAAGCGACAGTTGGGCGGTCGTTTGGATCACCGGGCGGACCAGAGGAAGATGCCCGCGATGTGCAGTCCTGCCAGGTAGATCGTGGCGGTCTTCTCGCAACGGGTGGCGATTCCGCGCCACTGCTTCAAGCGGTTGATACACCGCTCGACGGTGTTGCGTTGCTTGTACATCTCGCGGTCGAAGGCGGGTGTCCTTCCGCCACAGCTGCCTCGGCGCAGTCGGTGGCCTCGCTGGTCGGCCGGAACGGGGATTACCGCTCGGATTCCGCGCTTGCGCAGATGCTCGCGGATGGCGCGTGAGGAATAGGCCTTGCGGCCAGGACCACATCCGGTCTGGTGCGGGCCGTCCACGTCGGCAGGGAACGCCCAAGCGGGACATCAGTCTCGAGCATGGCCTCCCGGAGGGTGACGGTGAGCAGGGAATTTGCCGACTCGCGCGGTTGCCCAGTGGTGTCACTCTTGTTGTGACGCTTTCTGTCACCCTTGTCGTCACCTTGTTGCGACTGTTGTTGTCACCGTCGTGAGGGACGGCGATCCATGGGTGGGGTGTTGGGCGGGCGCCGCGATACTTCACGGGAAGCGCTGTGCTGTCTTATCGTTCGGTGGCGCGTGCGCGCAGGCGGGCCATGATGCCGTTACTGAGGTTGTAAGCGTGGTGTCGTCAGTGTGAGGCCGGTCGCGGTGAGGCATCCGTCGACGATCTGACTGCAGTGCTGGATCTGGCGCAGGCCGCGCCGGAGTCGGCCGATGAGGTGGTCGGGGTCGGTGAAAGCGGTGTTGGCCTGGCTGGTCCGGCGGAGGATCGACCAGATGCCTTCGACGGGGTTGAGGTCGGGTGCGTAGGGCGGCAGGTGGTAGGCGGTGATCCAGTCGTGTGCGTCGATGAAGGCCCGCATGCGGCGGTCTTTGTGGACGTTGAGGTTGTCCCAGATGAGGACGATGGGTCCGCCGAGCTGCTGGTGGGCAGCGATGAGGAGGTCGCGGTACTCGGTCCAGGCGAAGCTCTTGCGGCCGCCGCTCTTGTGATCGGTATGCCGTCTGGGCCGG
>NZ_JBEXRZ010000316.1:0-5838 GCF_040613325.1 Streptomyces sp. NPDC006283
GAGGAGTCGGAGCGGCAGCCCCAGCCCCGGGACCGCACACGGGACGGTCAACCCCAGGACACTGCACGGCCGTTAGGCCAATGCGCCCTCTACTTGGGGACGTGCACGGCGTTCCAGGTTGCCGGGCTGGGGTTTTTCGTGCTCTGGACCTTCATGCGGATCGGGATCGCGTACCCAGTGGGCACTTTGTTCGTGGGGATGAGCATGTAGCCGGAGTACCATCCGACATTCGCGCGGGCCTGGACGTATACATACGCCCCACTGGGGTTGTTGTAGTCGGCTTCGAGCGTGGTGGTGCCCGCGGTCGCGTCCGAGAGCGCACGCGAGTAGTTGTATTCGAAAGTTGGCGTCACCGAAGCACTCCCGCCGGGGGCCTTGGGCGTGTAGCCGGCTGCTGCCGAGACTCCGATCTTAAAGCCCGTCGTCACGGTGTCGGTTCTGGTGATGGTGGTCGTTTCGGTTTGTTTGATCACTTGGGCGGTCGTCGTGGCCGAGGTGAAGAGTGTGGGATAGTCTGCATATTTCGAATTGGTGAATGCGGGATTGTTCGCCAGTCGCACGCCGACGAATTTACATTCAACCGCCTTGCAGGCATCCTCCATGGTCAAGTAGTTGCCGCCGAGAGTGACGGCAATGTCCCAGTCGTACCCGGATTTCTTCAGCATGTACCTTTTGCCTTGGTATGTCGCCGTCCCAGGGGAAGGAGCCAAGCCGCCGAGGGCCTTGTCGATATCAGCATTCTGACTGGTGGATCTTTCTCCTCTGCCGATCGCGTCGGCGGTGGCGGTCGCGGTGTTGGCATACGCGTCGATGCCGGTCCCGCTGGCGTTGTCGAGGGTGACCATGGGGTCGAGGGGGGCGACTGTGTTCATCCTCTGCAGCACCCCGCTCGTGGTGAGGACGCCCGGCATCGGCCTGACGGAGAAGTTGCCGGCCACTTTCACAGTTACCGCCGCGGGGTTGTTGCCCGCGACCTTTGCTAGCACCTGGCCCGAGCAGTCATTACCCGCGAAGACCCGCAGTGCCCGGTTCAGGCCGTTTTCGATCGTTAGCGAGGCCGGTCTGCTGGGGTCTATACCTACCGCATTGCGGCATCCATTGTCGGTGGGCGACCAGGTTTGCGAGACGAAGCCCAGGCCCAAAGACGACCTGTAGGTGAAGGTCACGGTGGTGCCGTCGGTCGCGGCTTGGGCGGGCGGGGCGAGGAGGATCCCCCCGATGGCTAAGGTAGCCGCGGCCGCTGCAGCGGTGAACCGTGACCGCATTCCGGTGCTGTTCATTGCGAACACTCTCCTTCCGTTCCGACCTGCGGTTGCCCTGCAACAGCAGGTCGCGTTGCGGTGGCTGGAGTCGGTTGCTCCAGCGGACGGATGCCTCCCGTGCACTGACAGGGACGAGCAGCCCTTCGGGTAGGTACGGATCGGCAAGGGTTATGACGGCAGGTGGTACGAGCCGCACCGAGGGCGAGGTGGAGGTCCGGACCATCCTGACTGTCCGGCCAGCGCCGGCAGTTGGCGGGCCTCTTGCTTCTTCCCGGCCGAGCGTGTGACCGTGCCGCTGACCTGGGCAGGGTGGCTTGGGATGTGAATGGCAGTCAGACCGCTGCGGAGAGGCGGCCCTTCCTTCGGCGGATGCGACCTGGTCAAGACGTACGCAGGGGCACGGGTAACGAGTTGTGCCGTGTGGAACCGGTCCCGGCGCGCCTCCCCCTTCCTCGTCCGCATGTCCCCGACGCGGAGCGGAGCGATCCGGTTGAGCGCGGATCATATCGCTCCGCATCAGGCGACACAATGAAAACTTTTTTATGCAGCCCTGTCCGGGCGATAGCCGCTTTTCAGGCATCAGTGCCGGTCTCGGCCAGGAGATGTTGCTGTTCGGTGTGCAGGCCCGGGTAGCGAGCGCACTGTACGTCCAGCCCTTCATGCAGGCTGGGGCTGTGCAGGGGAAGCCGCGGCGAGCCGTGCGTCTGGTGTGGGTGTGTACCTGGTGCCAGGTGCGCCGCCGCAGCAGGTACACAGCACGTTCCACCAGCCTCGGCTATCCAACTGAATTGGGCGATCTGACGGCCTGGTAGCAGGAAAGGTGCCCTGGCCTGCAAGGATGCGAGTGTTGAGGTCGTATCCGGTGTTGGGTCGGACACCTTTCTGATGCGCGAGCGTACAGGGTGGGGACGGGCCCAGGGACAATGCCGCTGACTTTGGGGTGAGTTGCTTGTAGCTGTGGTCGGGGAGGGATGCTGTGCCACAGCCCGGGCAGGTGAATCCGCCGGTTGAGGAGCGGTCGGATCGCATCGCGTTGGTGTGTTGACGCGGGCGTTCCCGGCGGAATTGGTCGACGAGGTCGTTTGCTGAGGCGGGCCGGACTGAGTAGCGGAGTCGGTTGCTGCCGGCGCGTGTAACGGTCTTATTCGTGCTGGCGATGTGCTTGTTCTCCGGGCAGGCGTATGAAGAGGTCGCGTGGTTGCTGACCGAGGGCCTGGCCTAGGCGGGCCGGTGGCGGGGAAGGTGGGAGGTGCCCTCGACCGGGGCGATCTCCCGGGCGCGTGCCCGGCTGGGTGCGGAGTCGCTGCGGGTCCTGTTTGCGCGGGTGTGCCGTCCGGTGTCGACCGCCGCGTAGACCATCGGCGCCTGGTACCGGGGGCGTTGGGTGGTGGCGGTGGACGGCACCACGCTGGATGTGGCGGACACCGAGGACAACGATGCGTTCTTCGGGCGGCCGGGGTCCGGGCGCGGGGAGAAAAAGGGCGCGTTTCCGCAGGTGCGATTGGTGGTGCTGACCGAGTGCGGCACACACGCGGTCTTCGCCGCGGCCACCCGGGCCGTGCACGGTGGCCGAGACGGTGCTCGCCGACACCCTGCTGCCGCACCTCCAGCCGGGGGATGCTGCTGCTCGCCGACCGGGGCTTTCCCGGTTACGACCGGTAGAGGACCGCCGCGGCGATGGGTGCGGACCTGTGTTGTGGCGGGTGGCGTCCAACGTGGTGCTGGTGGTGCGCGAACAATACGCCGACGGCTCGTACCTGTCGGAGATCTACGCGGCCCGGGACAAGCGCCGCGTGCACGGACAGCAGGTACGGGTGGTGGAGTACACCACCGCCGGCCACGAGGACGCCGGACCGGCCCGGCTGATCACCACGATCCTCGATCCAGACCAGGCACCGGCCGACGAACTCGCGGCCCTGTATCACGAGAGATGGGAGGTGGAAGGGGGAACTGGACGAGATCAAGGTTCACCAGCGCGGCCCGGACGTGTCCTGCGATCCAGGCATCCCGACGGTGTCGAGCAAGAGATCCACGGCTTCCTCTCGTCCACCACGCCGTCCGCCAGGTCATGCACCAAGCCGTTGTGACTGCCGGGACCGATCCCGACCGGCTCTCCTTCCTGCGTGTTGTCCGCCGCCAGGTCCCGGCCCAGGCGGCTTTTTCCCCCTGACTGCGACCAAGCTCGGCCACAAGGTTCTGGGCATGGACTCCGACCTCGACAAGGTCCACGTCCTGAACAGCGGAAAGGCCCCGTTCTTCGAGCGGGACCTGGACGACCTCCTCGCCAAGCACACCGCGTCGGGCCGGCTGAGGTTCACCGCCTCCTACCAGGAGGCCGCCAACTTTGCTGACCTGCACTTCATCGGCGTCGGCACCCCGCAGCAGCCCGGCAGCGACGCCTACGACCTCACCCACCTCTTCGACGCCGTCCGCCAGCTGGCCCCCGGCCGTGATCGCGGTCAAGTCGACCGTCCCCGTCGGCACCGCACCCCGCGTCGCCGAGCTCCTGCGCGAACACGCTCCCGCCGGGGACCTCATCGAGGTCGCCTGGGACCCCGAATTCCTGCGCGAGTCCTTCGCGGTCGAGGACACCCTCCGGCCCGACCGGCTCGTCCTCGGCTTCAACACCCCGCGCTCCTGGGCGGAGGCAATCCTCCGGCAGGCGTTCGGCAAGATCATCGAGTCGGGGACGCCGACGATCGTCACCGACTGGGCCACCGCCGAGCTCGCCAAGGGCGCCGCGAACTCCTTCCTCGCCACCAAGATCTCCTTCATCAACGCCATGGCCGAGGTCTGCGAGAAGTCCGGCGCCAACGTCGCCGAGCTCGCCGACATCCTCGGCCACGACATCCGCATCGGACGCCGCGGCATGCGGCCCGGCCTCGGCTTCGGCAGTGGCTGCCTGCCCAAGGACCTCGGAGGCTTCATCCCCCGCGCCGACGAGCTCGGCGCCGACGAGGCCGTCGGCATCCTCCGCGAAGCCGCCGCCGTCAACGCCCGCCGCCGCCAGCGCGTCACCGACCTCGTCGGCGAGGAACTCGGCACCGAGATCGGGTCTTCGACGTAGTCGAGTTCGGGGTGGAGCTTGCGGGCGTTGTCGAGGGCCTTGGGGTCGGTGACGGTGACGGCGGCGCCGAGGTCGTGCAGGGCCTGGGCGACGGCGAGGGCGGGTGAGTCGCGGATGTCGTCGGTCTCGGGCCTGAAGGCGGCACCCCAGACGGTGATGCGCTTGCCCCGCAGTCGCCGCCGTCGAGGACGCCGACCTGCTGCTGCACCTGGCTGAGTGGCAGCAGTGACCCACATCGACCCCAAGCGGCTCGCCACCCGCACCAACAGCCCCAAGGTCATCGACGCCCACGGCACCCTCAACACCGCCCAGTGGCGCGACGTCGGCTACCAGCAGCTCACAGAACTCTTGGAAGGGCTGATCACGGAGGGATCCCTGCCGCTTGGGGTGAAGGTGCCGTCAGCTCGCCAGATCGCCGAGCAGTACGGGTTCTCCCATCAATGTGTGCTCAGCACGCCTTGCGCATCCTCAAGGATCGGGGTTGGACGGTTGCTGGCCCGCGGGGAGCAACCTTCGTCGCCGTAGGCGATCAGGACGTCGTCGCGCGCACTGGTCAGGGCTCGCGCGGCCAGGCTTCACCCAAGTGACCTGGAGCTTTGCGCGATGCGGAGCCCTCGAGCAGTAGATGTACGCCCTGGCTGGCTGCGTCGACGCGCCGATGCATTCCTCCCCGCCCCACTGTGTGCCACGTATAACTTGACGTACTTGGATAAGTTTTAAGTGACGAGGAGACTCGAATGTCCCGTGGTGATGAGCTCCTCGGCCTGACCGAGATCGCCAGACTTGCCTGTGTAAGCCGGCAAACGGCGCAGCGCTGGCACAAGGCGCCGCCGCAGCACGCGAAGGACAAGAAACCTCCGCTGCCCTCCGCGCTGCAGAAGGTTGCCAAAGACCTGGGCGTCGAAGTGCCCGAAGCGCAGGAGGACCGTCCCCGCTACCCCCGCATGGTCGTGGAGGCCTACCTCAAAGCCATCGGGTACATGGAGGCCGACGGTTCGCTGGTCGAGGGAGTGCAGCAGAAGGGCGGAGGTCGGTGGCTCCCCGTGCGGCCCACCGTCGACCCGGCCGGCAGTCGCGGCCGAAAGGTGAAACTGCGCCATTACGTGCCCCACGCGGCCAAAGAACTGGGGTACTCGTCGACAGCATCCTTCGAACGGTCGCGATCGCTCGACCGGATCCCCGAACCGGACGGTCACGACGAGCTCTTCCGCCCCTTCTGGTACATCGAGACGCTCAAGGAGCACAAAGCCAAGCGAGGCCAACGGAGAAGGAAGGCCGCTGCAGAGCCTCAGCCTGACGGCTTCGATTCCGACGGCCGGCCGTACAAGCTGCTCTGAAGTCGCGCTAAGTCCGGGCGACAATGAACAGTCCGACGTCCTCGTCACCAGCGTCCTGCCCGCCGGTGCGACGCAGCTCCTCGAGCCCTTCGGACACGACCAGCCAGTCCGCATCGGCGAGCTCGACCCCGTACACCGCGTAGAACGAATGCTCCAGACTCACGCAGCTCTC
>NZ_JBEXRZ010000317.1:0-5809 GCF_040613325.1 Streptomyces sp. NPDC006283
TCACCACGTCGTTGCCCTTGCTCGTGGACGTAGTCCCGGACCTGGCCCGCAGCCGCACCGTCACGCCCGCGCGGCTCGCCGACAGGTCACGCCCCGGACGCCGAGCAGCCCGGCGCGGGAGCCGGGACAGGGCACGGCGCGCAGGGCGACAGCCGGGGCGGCGGGCCCGAAGGCATGTCGCAGGGCAGTGTGCGGCGGGTCGACGACACCCCGCCCGACCAGGGGGAACGGCACAGTCGCCCGCCGGTGGTGGCGGCTGTGGTGAGCCGGACCCTGACCGGCGCTCACGCGCGGGCCACGGCACCGGAGCGCGGAGCGGTCAGGTGAACTGAGGCATCTCGCCCGCGGTCGTCCCGATGTCGATGACGGAGAACGCGGCGCCCTGCTGGTCGGCGACCGACGCGAACCGGCCGAAGGGGCTGTCCCTCGGCCCCCAGTGCAGCTTTCCACCCAGCCTGGTGACCGTCGCCACGGCCGCGTCGCAGTCCTCCACGCCGAAGTACACGTTGACGTACGGATGGACATCGGCCGGGAAGTCCTCGGTCATCTTCAGCCGGCCGACCACGGGCTCGCCGCCGACGTGCCACAGGCTGAAGTCGACCGACTCGTGCTGCATCCGTTTCGCCTCGTAGGGAAAGACGGCGGGGAAGAAGTGGTCGGCCTTCTCCACGTCCCTGGTGGTGACCTCCGCCCAGCAGTAGGCGCCGGGTTCGCCGGTCCGCTCGAAGCCCCTGTGACTGCCCGGCTGCCAGACGCTGAAGAACACGCCGCTCGGTTCCTCCGCCGTGACCATGGTGCCGAAATCGGCGACCGGCATCGGATCCATCAGCAGAGCGCCGCCGTTGTCGCGGATCTTCTCGGCGGTGGCGGCGATGTCGGACGAGGCGAAGTAGAGATTCCAGGACGGGGGCCCGCCGGCCCCGGGCATCTGCGGGACGACGGCGGCCACCGGCCTGCCGCCGGAGAGCGCCTGTGTGTAGCCGCCGAAGTCCGGCGAGCCCTCGTCGAAGGTCCAGCCGAACAGCTCGCCGTAGAAGCGCTTCGCGCCCTCCATGTCGGGAAACATCGCGTCCGCCCAGCAGGGCGTGCCTTCGGGGTGCGCTGCCATGGTGTCCAAGCCTTCCTGCATGTCGGTTCTCTCCTTCGCACGCTATGCGTCCCGGTGCCCCGCCGCCCGTAGGACGCGCGGCCGTGCGAGTGCCGGCACGGGGGCGCGGCCGTGGCGGGTGGCCGCCATGGCGCGTACCCGCCAGTGCCGTTCGGTTCGCAGACAGCTTGATCGCGTCGAAACTCTTCGCAGCGTCCGGAGCCACCCCCGTCAACCGGACGTCCCGAGGAGAGGCATCCATGACCACCAGAGCACCCGCGAGACGCGGAGCCCGGCTGATGGCCGCCGGGTTGACGCTCGTTCTGCTCCCGGCCGGACAGGCCGTCGCCGCGGGCGCGGACCGCGACCCGGTCCCGCCCGCGGCAAGCAGCCGAGCGGGCACCACCGCCCATGCGGCGCACACCGTGACGCTGATCACCGGTGACAAGGTCACCGTGACCGACCTCGCCGGCGGCAAGAAGGCGGTGGACGTGCAGCGCCCCAAGGGGGCTGACGGCGCCGTACGCAGCGAGATCTCCGACGGCAGGATCACGGTCGTCCCGGACGAGGCGCGGCCGTATTTGAACGCGGGCATCCTCGACGAGCGGCTCTTCGACGTCACCGGGCTCATCGAGCAGGGGATCGACGGGGCCGCCGGGACGCCGCTGATCCTGTCGTACGCGAAGACCTCGCGCAGCGCCGCACCGCGCGGGGCCGAATCGGTCCGCGCCCTGCCCAGCATCAACGGCGCGGCCGTCGAGGCCGCCGCCTCGGGCGAGTTCTGGCGTTCCGTCACCGCAGGCGCCTCGCGGTCCCGTTCCGCGTTCGCCGCCGGGGTCACCAAGGTGTGGCTGGACGGGCAGGTCAAGGCCGACATGGCCGAGTCCAACGACCAGATAGGCACCCCGCAGGCGTGGGAGGCCGGGCTGACCGGCAAGGGCGTCAAGGTCGCCGTCCTCGACACCGGTGTGGACGCCGGGCACCCCGACCTGGCAGGCAGGATCACCGAGTCCAAGTCCTTCATCGAGGGGCAGGAGGTCGCCGACCGCAACGGCCACGGCACCCATGTCTCCTCCACCGTCGGCGGCAGCGGTGCCGCGTCGGACGGCAAGGAGAAGGGTGTCGCCCCCGAGGCGACGCTCGCCGTCGGCAAGGTCCTCAGCGACGAGGGCAGCGGCAGCGAGTCACAGATCATCTCCGGCATGGAGTGGGCGGCCAAGGACATCGACGCCAAGATCGTGTCGATGAGCCTCGGTTCGCGCGAGGGCACCGACGGCACCGACCCGATGGCGCAGGCCGTGAACACCCTGTCCAAGGACACGGGCGCACTGTTCGTGATCGCCGCCGGCAACAGCGGCGCCCCCGGCACCGTCGGTTCGCCGGGTTCCGCCGACTCCGCCCTGACCATCGGCGCGGTCGACTCCGCGGACGCGCCCGCCTACTTCACGAGCCAGGGCCCGCGCTTCGGCGACAACGCGCTGAAGCCCGATCTGTCCGCGCCGGGCGTCGACATCCTCGCGGCCCGCTCGCAACTGACCGCCGGCGAAGGCCCGTACACGACGATGAGCGGCACCTCCATGGCCACGCCGCATGTCGCGGGTGTGGCGGCGCTGCTCGCCGAGAAGCACCCCGACTGGACGGGACAGCAGCTCAAGGACGCGCTGATGAGCACGTCCAAGCAGCTCACGGCGGACGCGTACACCCTCGGCACGGGCCGCGTGGACGTCCCGGCGGCCGTCGGCGCGGCCGTCACCGCCACCGGCAGCGCGGACCTCGGCTTCGTCGGCTGGCCGTACGAGGGCAACGAGCCCGTCACCCGCACGGTGACGTACACCAACCACACCGACGCGCCCGTCACCCTGGACCTCGCCGTCGAGGGCGTCCCGGCCGGTGTCGCCACGCTCGCCGACACCACGCTCACCGTCCCCGCGCACGGCACCGCCGCGACGACGGTCACGGGTGACGGCACCAAGGCGCCCGTCGGCAACACCTCCGGCCGCATCACCGCCACCGCGGACGGCAAGGCCGTCGCGCACACCGCCGTCGGCATGGTGAAGGAGGAGGAGCGCTACACCCTGACCGTCCACGTCAAGGACCGTGACGGCAAGGCCACGGGCGCCTACCTCGGTGTGCAGAAGCTGGAGCAGGGCAACGACCCGTTCCCCGTGACGGTCGACGAGTCCGGCACGCTCGAACTGCGTCTGAAGCCCGGCACGTACTCCGTCGACTCGTTCCTCGACGTGCGCGGCAGCCACGGCAAGGACTCCCTCGGCGTCGGCTTCCTCACCGAGCCCGGTGTCACCCTCGACCGGGACCGCGAGATCACCCTCGACGGACGCGAGTTGCGCGAGATCAAGGCCGAGGTCGAGCGGCGCACCGAGACCCGTCAGCTGCTGATGGAGTTCAGCCGCAAGGCGAACGGTGTCAACTACGGCGGCGCCGTGCAGGTCCCGCCCAAGTACGACAGCATCTTCGCCGCGCCCACCCGTAAGCCCGCCACCGGCACCTTCGAGTACCGGACCGTGTGGCGCCTGGGCAAGCCGGTCCTCGACGTGGCCGTGGACGGCCTTCGCATCGGCGGGGCGACCCAGCAGGGCGGCACCACCATGGCCGACGGCGACTGGCGCTCCGGCATCGTGGACGCGGGCGACGGCAGCGTTGCCGCCTACGAGGGCAAGGACGTACGCGGCAAGGCCGTTCTCGTACGGCACACCGGTGCGATCATCCCGGCGAAGCTGGCGCAGAACGCCGAGGACGCGGGCGCGAAGATCCTGTTCGTCACCGACGACGCACCCGGCCGGCTGATGGACTGGTTCGGTACGGAGGCGTGGGAGAACCGGTCGCTGCACGTGGCGACCGTGAACGCCGCCGACGGCGCCCGTCTCGCCGACGCCGCCCGGCGTCACCGGAGCGTGGACATCAGCGCCGACCCGGACCCGTCGTACACCTACGACCTGTCCCAGGGGCACCCGGGCGCGATCCCGGACCGGGACCTGACCTACCGTCCCGGCAAGCGGGAACTGGCCGTGCTGGACACGAAGTTCCACGCCGCGAAGCCCGTCGACGGCGGCGAGTTCCGCTACTCGATCACCGACACCTTCCCGGTCGGCTTCGGCTTCCAGGAGAGGATCAGGTTCCCCGCGGAGCGCACCGACTACGTCAGCACCGGCCCCGGCCAGCTCTGGCACGAGTCGATGAGCAGCGGCCCGGGCGCCCTCGAGCAGCGCAGCGGCCTGGTGGACTACAAGGGCGGCACACGCCCCGAACTCAACTGGTTCAAGCCCGTGCTGCACCCCTGGCTGGGCACCGGCCTCGGCTGGGGACAGCAGCGGTCCGGGAACGACCTGCAGTTCAACACCCCCGGCTGGGGTGACCAGGGCCCCGACCACACCGGCTTCGGCGATGTGTGGAGCGACGACTCGATGACACAGTTCACCGAGGTCTACGTGGACGGTGTGCGGGTCGACCGCAAGATGAGCTCCGGTGCGTACGCCCGCAACGTCAAGTCGACCGAGCAGGAGTTCAAGGTCGTCACCGACACCACGCTCGACCCCGAGCGCTGGCGCCTCGCGACGAAGGGGCACGCGGAGTGGACGTTCCGCTCCAAGGAGACCCCGGCCGACCGGTGGACGTTCCTGCCGCTGCTCAACCTCGGCTTCGACGTCGACACCGACCTGCGCGGCGACGTGCGCGGAGGCAAGCGCCTGGACCTCGGGATCTTCTCCGAGTACGTCGAGGGCGCGCCGGACACCGGGAAGATCACCGGCGGCACGCTGGAGGTCTCCTTCGACGACGGCAAGACCTGGAAGAAGCTCGGACTCGACGGCGTGCGCGGCAAGCCCGCCGCCTGGGAGGGCTCGGTCACGGTGCCGAAGGACGCCGAGTACATCTCGCTGCGCGCCTCCGCGGCCGATGACCGGGGCGGCTCCGTGAAGCAGGAGATCATTCGCGCGGTGGGCGTGCGGTAACGGCCCGCCGAGCAGCGCGAAGGGCCCGGTACGGCGACCGTACCGGGCCCTTCGTCGTGCCGTGCCGCTACTCGGGGCCCACGATGCCCCGAACGACACCCAGGTCCACCAGGTCCTGAGGCCGCAGCCGCAACTGGTCAGCGGTGTGCGGCACCTGCTCCGGGGAGCGCTTGAGGATCGCCGCTGCGAGCTCCGGAGCGATGACGGAGAAGTAGCTGCCCGGCGCGGCCCAGGTGTTGCCGGGCGCGGCGAGCGCCAAGGCGCCCCCGGAGCCGCCCTCGCCGATGAGCAGGCTCGTCAGCGGTGTACGGGCGGCCGCCACGGCCGTGAACAGCTCCGCGATCGCCGCGCCCGCGCCGCGGCGCTCGGCCTCGGCGCCGTTGGCGGCGCCCGGCGTGTCGATGAGCGTCAGGACGGGGAGCCCCAGCCGGTCGGCGAGCCGTACGACGCGGGCGGCCGTGCGGTAACCGGCGGGCGTGGTCGCCGTGCCGCACTGGGCCGCGTACGCCACCGGCCGCCCGTCCCGCAGCCCCACACCGCACAGCATTCCCGGGTCGTCACCGCCGCACCTGTCCCCGCGCAGCGGCGCGCGACGCGTGAAGTAGTCGTCGAGATACGCCTCGGCCCGTGGCCGTCCCGGCTCACGCGCCTGCCGCACGGCGTCCCATCCGCTGCGCGGCAGCTCCCCGCCCCCGCCGAGCCAACCGCCCCTGCGACCATCCGCGGGCTTTACGCAGCTCTCTGATCAGCTCGC
>NZ_JBEXRZ010000318.1:0-5802 GCF_040613325.1 Streptomyces sp. NPDC006283
GGCGTATCGACCCCGCCGACGAACTCGGCGAAACCCCCGACCGCCCCATCCCGTACTGGGGCTGGGGAAACCTCCCGGACCAGTACGCGCGGCGCTGGGACGGCGACGACGGCGAGTCGCCCATGCCGAAACGACCGGCCCGCGGAGTCAGTGACCTGCCGCCGATCCTGCCGTGGTGGGGCGAACATCACCAAGGATGAGGGGACAGCGAGGTCGTCGTGGATCAAGGAGAGGAAGAGGCTTCAGGGCCGCCACCGATCTTCGCCGTGCTCCCGGACGGCCAGGAAGTCCGGGCACGGCTCCACGCCCGGCGGCAAGAGAAGGACGGCTGGCGGTACCAGATCGGGATCCAACTGTGGCAGGACACTGCCAACGGCGATGCGCGGGCTGCAGAACACCGGGCCTGGGTAAGCCCTGCACAGGCCCGCCCCATATCCGGCGTGTCCTACCGAGATGTCCCCACGTACCGCCCGTTCCCGGCAGACGGCCTGTCACCAAGAAGCCGGCCGGCATGGACGCTCCAGTACCTGCCCCACCGCCCCGGGCACCCAGGCGCCACCCTCCTCCACGTCATCGGCTGCACACCCAGCGATCAGACCCTTAACCAGGAACAGGCACTTGCCGCGCTAAGCCAGCCCCGCGCGGCAGCCTGCACAGAATGCGACGCCGCTCGATCACTCGCTCCGGAACCGCCACCCGCCTCCTGACGGTGTCGGGCCTCGCGCTGTTTGCTCAGAACAGTGCCAGGCCCTCACTGCTGGTGTCCGCGATGACCGGCCGGGACCGGGTGGGGAGGCCGTCCAGGCGGTCGGGTCCGGCTTCGGCGGCCACAGCGGGGGCGGTCTTGGCCAGCCATATACGGAACCGCTCGGCGGCTTCGCGGTAGGGGAGGCGCGCCAGGAGGCGGTGCTCGCCGGAGGGGCAGAAGTCGACGGCGACGGTGAGCAGGCAGGAACGGGGCGCGTTGTGGCTGCCGGTCCAGGACACGCGCAGCACGCCGCAGGGTTTACGGCCGCGGGAGCTGCGGGGGTCGCGGTGGGTCGGACGCAGTGATCGGCAGGCTATGTAGGCGGTCCAGGCTGCGAGGTGCGGTAGTGGCAGGGTGGTGCGGGCGCGGCAGCCGGGGCAGCGGTGCCAGTGACAGAGCCAGTCGCCGATGTGGGTGTCAAAGAGGCGTGTGTAGTGGTCGGCCACGCGGATGTCGTTGCTGTACAGGTGGTCGGGTCGTTCCTGCGTGTTGCAGGAGTGACAGACGGGGGCGCGGACGTAGCCGTGTTCGTGGCAGTGGTCGAGCACGGTTGCGGGCGCGGTGCGGCAGACGGCACATGTCCACCCGGCCACCTTGCGGGAAATACCCGGTTTCCGGCTGAGTGCCGAGTACAGGTGGCCTTTCAGTTCCCCGTTGTAGGGCCGCAGTGGCACGGTCGGGCAGTGAGGGTCCGCCGTCCGCCGACCGTCGGCGGCTCGGGCCTGCCCGTGGCGGGAGGGCGGCTCAGTGACGGCTGCGCTTTCCTCGCGGGTCCGCCCGGCTTGCAGCCACTGCGTTTCGGCGTGCTGGGCCGTGTCCAGCAGCCTGACCACGGCGCGCGGCAGCCACCATGTCCGCACCGTCCGGTCGTGGGTTTGCTCCACGAGTATCCGCCGCCAGTCGATCCCCGCCAGATGGTACGGCCGACCGCCTTCACCTCGTGCTGGCCGCCCGGCGTAGCCCGACTCCAGCAGCTCCCGGGAGATCCACTGACGCCACCGCAGCGGCGTGTTCCCGCTGCGCACCAGCTGCGGCGCGCCGTGGAACGGACCGATGCGAACCAGATCCTGATCATCCATCGCAACCGCGTTGAGTTCCGCCGCCGCCCGGCGCACCTCAATCTCCGAAACACCACAAGGGCCGCCGTTTGCCTGCAGGGTCGCCACCACACGGCCGCCGAGCAGGATGTACCCCGCCCGGGCATCGGCAGGAGAGCCGGTCAACGCCGCAGAAGCCGTCGGCACAGCGCCGCCGGCTGTCAAGCTGGCCCACAGAGCATCAGCGGCGCCCAGCGGGATCAGGCCGCCCCTGCGCCCCGGGATGACATGCTCTGACATACCACCAGGCTAACGGCCCGGCCGAATACAGCAGTTCCTGGTCGAACCAGAGTCTCGGAGTAGAGCTGCTATGAGGCCGATCCGGCGGCTTGCGACGCACCGCACGAGCGCTGGGCCGGAAGTGGGGTGCGCCGCTGAGGAGGTTTCCCAGCCGTGCAGGCGTGCTCATCAGTGGACTGCTTGATACGAAGAATTGAGGCGGGGCCCTGACCGTGACGAGGGTCAGGGCCCCGGCGTGCGTCTGGCCGGGCAGGCGGATTTGTGCACGCGTCGGCCGGCTCAACGCGTCGCACGACGATTGGTCACGCGGCGGTCAGGGGGCTGGTGGCCGGGTTGTCGACGTTCAAGTTTTTCCCCAGGTTGGGCGGTTTGAGCGTCATGTAATTCCCCATACCGAATTCTCCTAATTGGCCATGGGTAGCGCGGAGGTCGGGATCGAGGGACCTGGCCGTCGCGGAGCTGCTCATGTTCCTCGTCCCATGGTTCGGATGGCCGATGGGCAGCCCGGATGGCGAGGAGAACGTTCGTCGTGGTCGACATCACCGAGATCTACCTCCACTGGTACGCAGGCCGCTCGAAGAGCGAGCTGGCCGCGTCGCTGGGAGTGGACCGCAAGACGGTCAGGAAGTACCTGGTCGAAGCTGATCAAGGAGTGGTTCCCCGGGCTCGGCTCCCAGTCGTACGTGGACGTTGTGCGGGCCCGCGCCTCGACCATCACGGCCGGCGGACGAGGCGCCGACGCGATGCGGGAGCCGAGGAGGGACGAGAGGAGGGACGACAGAGCGAGCAGGCCGCGCCGGGCCGTCCATGGTGCCGGACGAGTTGTGGAAGCTGTTCCAGCGGGTTGTGCCACCTGCTCCATCACGGCCGCAGGGCGGTGGTCGGCGCCGGTATGGAGATCGCGAGGTGCTGGCCGTGATCATCTTCGTTGCTACAACGGGCTGTACGTGGCGGCAGTTGCCGCTGGTCTTCGGCCCGTCGGGGTCGACCGCGCACCGGCGCTTCACCGAGTGGACCACCGCCCGGGTCTGGGCCAAGCTCCACCGCGTCGTCCTTGACGAACTTGGATCGCGGGGAGAACTGGACTGGTCGCGGTGCGCGATCCACTCGGTGAACATGTGGGCCTTGAAAGGGAGGACCCGACAGGTCCGAATCCTAATGGGCCGGGGCAAGAAGGGCTCGAAGACATCTCATGTCGCTGAAGGTCAACTGCAGCGTTCACGCGGCGAGTGCAAGTGATGTTGCGAAGGCTTGGCCGGCGTCGTATTTCGTGCGGTTTTGGAGGCAGTTGTAGAGACAGCCGAGGAGCTTGTTGAACCAATGCCACGAAGTTAACGCCTTGGCCGCCGAGTCAAGGGCGTCGGCTGTCGGTGGGCGGAGGCTGAGCTGGCAGGCAATCGGGTGCGAGCCGGTAGGTCGCGTTTGCGGTCTTTGCGAGGAGACCTTCCCGTGTCCAGCGGCTCAGCTGGACGCAGAAGCTGTCGTAGTGGGTGAAGCCCAGCGCCGTGGCCAGATCGCGCGCATGCCAGGGACGATGAGGTGCGGCACGCATGTGCTGGAGGACTTGGTTGCGCTGACCACCGCGACCGTTTACTGCGGATGATGGGGGCTCGGTGTGGATCTCGACGGTGAGGCTAGTGACGTTCTGGCTGGTCAGGGGGTGTTCGCTGGTCGGGTTCGCCGGATAACGCGAGGTCGGGCACTTCACCTTGCGGGCGCTGATGCGTGAGCGCCGGGGCGGTAGCAGAGCGGTCAGGACCGCGGTGGAGATGCCGCTGGCGGTGCGATCCGGGGCGGTCGGCACGACGGTTCTCCCGGAAGATCGTCAGCTGACGACGTCGCGCCTCGCCAACGACCAGGTCGTCAAGGAGGCGGTCCAGGGCAGCGAGCGAGGGGAATTCCGGCACGCGCCCGATTGTGGCGTACGTACCGCCATCCGCGCCCGGCCGCGTTCAGCCGACCACCGAACGGGCAACACCGCGGCCATGGTGAAGGCAGCCCCGGCGGCTTTGGCGGCGAGCGTTCATAGGTTCCTGCGTTGACCGTCAGCACGACAGTTGCGCCAACCGAACAGCGCCCCCACGGTGACACCGATGCTGGCGGGGAGGCTAGGCCGTCCGCTCGCGAGCCTGGTCTGTCTCATCCCCGACGGAACGACAGGCTGTATTACTGGGGGCCATTCAGGGGCGTCGCGCTTACACAAACCCATCCGGAAAGACACTCCCAGCCGGGCTCACGCTCAGGCCCCGTACCCGTGCCAGCCGCTCAGAAAAGTGACAAAGTCCACCAACCTGCTGGTCATCGGTCTGTCCGCAAGCCTGGCCTGTCCCCTGTAGCGAGGGACATGATGTCCAGGACCTGCTGTTCCGGATGAAAGGCCTCACGCCGACATGGCATTTCCCTCACTCACCGAAGAACAGCGCTCCCAGGCACTGGCGAAGGCGCTTGAGAACCGCAAGGAGCGCGCTGCGCTGCTCGCCCAGCTGAAGAGCGGCTCGCTCTCCCTGGAGAAGGTATTGAACCGAGAGGACCAGGTCGTGACCAGAATCCCCGTGCGCCGCGTGCTGGAGTCCCTGCCCGGTATCGGCCGCGTCCGTGCCGGACACCTTCTGCATGACCTCGGCATCTCGCCTCGCCGTCGTGTCCAGGGACTCGGATCACGGCAGAAGGAAGCCCTCCTCCAGCACTTCCCCTCCCACGCCGGATAGCCCGGCGTCAAAGACTGGGATACTTCGCCGCGCTTCGTCAGAGACCGATCTCCCACGGGAACGGGGTGAGCTCGGCCGCACGGCAGTAGATGTCGAGCGCCCAGGGCATCAGAGCCGCCATCGGATGCAGCCGGGAGCCCTTGAGGCTGGCGAGCTGACGAGCGCTATGCCGCACGCACCCCGTCATCTCCTGCCCGTCGAAGGTGATGATGGTCGCCGCCGTCAACGACCCCTCGCACACGGTGGGATCCTTCTCATGTGCCGCTGAGCACCGTCGGCCGATGCCCGCGTCTCGGTCGCTCATCGTTGCTACCCCCTACCGCGGACGGTCTCCCCGCTTCCCGGCTGTTCCCCGAACGACCCCTATTACAAGCGCGTTGACGATTACCGGACGTGTTCTTTGCCTACGATTGCCTGCGCGCGCCCCACGAACGCCCCGCGCAGAAGGGGGCTGCTGGAGGGGCAGCCTGACCGTGGCTTCCCGGGAGCCCCGCGCGAATGCGCTCGTGCTCCCCTCACGCCACAACCCCGAGTGGCAGATGTTGAGTGGCGCGGCTCGGGGGATGCGGGGAGGCTGGGGCCGGCGGGGCTACTGGTACCCATGGCGCGAGTGCCGGCCGCTGAGCGGGCAGCAGCCTGGGCACAGGCGGGCTGTTGCCCGCGACTCTCTTCGCCTGGTGCGGGCGGGGCAGACAGCCCGTCACCCCGCCCGCACATCCCCGGGCAGGGATCGGCGCAAGGGCCCGGGGACACCCCGAAGCCGGAACCACACCGGGGCAGGCCACCGCACGCATTCCCCATCAGGGGGCGGCGTGCAGCAGCACCCTCACCAACGCAGCCGCCGCGGCAGACGTCACGCCGCCGAACGAGCGAACCACCGCCCATTGGCCATCCTCGCCCTCCGCGCTCCACCCCACTACTGAGGTTGTAAGCGTGGTGTCGTCAGTGTGAGGCCGGTCGCGGTGAGGCATCCGTCGACGATCTGACTGCAGTGCTGGATCTGGCGCAG
>NZ_JBEXRZ010000319.1:0-5772 GCF_040613325.1 Streptomyces sp. NPDC006283
GCCGGGGGGAACATTGCCCGCACTCCGGGGTGTCGGCTGAAGAGCAGGGCATAAAAGTAGGAGATCACCTCGTCGGCGACCGGGGCGATCTCCGCTATGGTTCGCTGGACGAGGACCGCGTCCGGAGGTACAGAAGCAGCTGCGGACGCCCCGTGCAAAGTCTCCGGGGCTTTGTATGTCTTCTTAGGGACGAACGTTGCGGCGGCGCTGGGCGGTACAGTCCAGCGCCCCTGGCGTGCAGTTGGACGCGTGAAGCGCTCTCGATGACCTCCGAAGGCATATTCTTCGGTCGTCGGCTCTTGGCCGCGTACTCCGTTCGAAGCCGGATGCCCACCGCTCCGGGTGGACTCGTCGGCAGACTTGCTAGTCGGAGTGTCCATATGTTGCCTCGCCTCAAACAACTCGCGGTCGGTCTGCGCGCTCCCGAAACGGAAGCGCACCGCTGCGCTGGGCATCGTCGTTGCCTCACCATTCAACCTAGATCCCCTCATCTACGGATAAGAAGATGGACGGTTTGATTAACCGTAATTTTCAAGGCCTCCTATCAATCCGAGGTGTGCCGGGGGCCACGGCCGCCCACTCAGACTCTCGTGAGGGGCTGGTAGAACTGCTCCAGCCTGTCGGCCACCGCCGCGAGCGAGAACTCCGCCTCGACCGCCGCCCGGCCCGCACGCACCACCCGCTTCCGTACAGGGGCGTCCTCCAACAGCAGCAGCACGGCCTCGGCCATCTGCTCCGGCGAACCGTCGGTTACGAGGGCGGCCCCGTGCTGCCGCAGTACGCCGGCGATTCCGCAACTGTCCGTGCACACCACTGGAGTGCCCACCGCCAGTGACTCCAGGACACTCATCGGGAATGGCTCCTCGACGCTCGGCAACACGTACACGGTGGCCTGCGCGGTCCGCTGCACTGCCGCCTCATGGTCCAGCGCACCCGCGTACGTCACCACCTTGCCCAGACCCTCGTCGGCGATCAGTCGCCGGACCTCGGGCAGCCGCCCCTCGTCCGGACCGTAAACGGTGAACGACACATCGGGCCGTTTACGGTGCACCAGCGCCGCCATCTGAATGAACGCCTCGGGCCGCTTACGGGCCTGCAGGCGGGCGAGGAAGAGCACATCCGCCGTGTTCCGCTCCACACCTGCCGTCCGGGCGTGTACCCCGTTGTTGAGCCTGATCAGCCGCGGTCCGCGACGCGTGGCCTTGGTGATCGGGTGGACACCCTTTAGCACTCGCCGCAGCCCGGCTTCCTCCTCGTCGGTGAGGACCAGGGCCGCAGCCGCCCGACGCAGCAGCGGTACATAGAACCGATCGAAGGTTCGGTCGACGGCGGTGCGGCGGGGCTGGACCATGCCGTGCGTCTGAACCAGGAACGGCCGACGGCGTACCACGGCCACTACGAGCGCGGCCAGCGAGACGAGATCGCGCCCGGCGTGCAGATGCAGGACGTCGGCCCGGCCTGCTCGGCGCCAGAGCAGCCACAGCAGCCCGGGGTGGAACAGGCCGAGGAAGCCCTGCCCCGGTACCAGAGTGCGGGCCGTCCAGGCACGCAGCGGCACTCCGTCCACGGCGTGCGGGGGCGGGCCTTTCCCCTTCCACAGCGAAAGCAGCTCGACGTCATGGCCCCGCGCAGCCAGTTCGCCCAGCTGCCCGGTCGCCACGCTTACCGGACCGCCGTAGGCGCCGTCGTCGCTCACCAGCGTGACGACATGGGTGATCCTCACAGCTTCCCTCCAGTAGTGAGCACGGCCCCCGGGGCGACGTCCCGATGGGCGACGGCGCCTGCCCCGACCACCGCGCCCGCACCGACGGTGACACCGCGCAGCACTATGGCGCGGGCGGCCACCCACGCCCCGGACTCCAGCCGGATCGGAGCATTGTCGAACTCGAAGGAGAGTGAGCGCCATTGGTGGCTTCCGGTGCAGAGCACAGCTCCCTGAGACACACAGACGTCACTGGCGATGCTGATTGGCTCCAGATTGATCAGCCAGGCGTCCTCGCCCACCCAGACGTCGTCGCCGATCGTCAGCTTCCACGGCCACTGCACCCGCACGCGGTGCCGGATGAGCACGTGGTCGCCGACGCGGGCGCCGAAGGCCCGCAGCAGCGGGGGCCGCAGCCGCGGCGGGCACCACCATTTGACGAATACGTGGTTGAGCACGGCGAACCAGGCGGCCTGCGTCAGCAGCCCGCGGCCCTTGTCGTAGCCGCCGCCGCTGAATGCGCGTAGTCGGCGGGCCGTGGTGGCGGGAGCAGTCATCGGTCCACCCGCACCCGGTGGCCCGAGAGTTCGTCCTCCAACTGCCGTACGTCCGACTCGACCATGATCTGTGCCAGCTCGTCGAACTGCACCTTCGCCGACCAGTCCAGCAGACCCTTGGCCTTGGACGGATCGCCTATCAGCGCGTCCACTTCGCTGGGACGTTCGTACTTCGGGTCGAAGCGCACACTGCGCTGCCAGTCGAGCCCGACGGTGGCGAATGCGGCCTCAAGGAAGTCCCGTACGGTCGCGGCCACCCCTGTCGCCACGACATAGTCGTCTGGTTCGTCACGCTGCAGCATCCGCCACATCGCCTCCACGTACTCCGGCGCATAGCCCCAGTCGCGGACGGCGTCGAGGTTGCCGAGGTAGAGGTGCTCCTGCAGGCCCGCCTGTATGCGGGCAACCGCACGGGTGATCTTGCGGGTCACGAAGGTCTCGCCGCGCCGTGGGCTCTCATGGTTGAAGAGGATGCCGTTGACCCCGAACAGGCCGTATGCCTCGCGGTAGTTAACCGTGGACCAGTAGGCCATGACCTTGGCGCATCCGTACGGACTGCGCGGGTGGAACGGCGTCCGCTCGTTCTGCGGCGGCGGGGTGGCGCCGAACATCTCCGAGGACGATGCCTGGTACAGCCGGGTCTGGATGCCGCTGGCGCGGATGGCCTCCAGAAGCCGCACGGCGCCCAGGCCGGTCACATCACCGGTGTAGAGCGGCGCATCGAAGGAGACCCGGACATGGGACTGGGCGCCGAGGTTGTAGACTTCGTCGGGCTGTACATCGCGCAGCAGATTCACCAGCGCGACCCCATCCGACAGGTCAGCATGGTGCAGCAGCAGCGTCTGGCCGGGCGTGTGTGGGTCCTGGTAGATGTGGTCTATGCGCTCGGTGTTGAAGCTCGATGAGCGTCTGATCAGCCCGTGCACTTCATAGCCCTTGTTCAACAGAAACTCTGCCAGGTACGAACCGTCCTGGCCGGTGACACCGGTGATAACGGCGGTTTTAGGCATGGCTTCTCCTCCACAAAAGTGATGAGTAACATGGCTGCGGCCCGGCTCGAGCAAGGGCATCGACGGCGCGATCGGCTACCTGAAGAACAACCGGCGCCGAGGCTGTGCTGAAACTCCGTGCCCTCGCAGCAACGGCGACTTCGGCGCCTACTGGGCTGGCATGAAGAGCAGGAATTCACCCGCGACCTGATCGCCAGAACCCTCATATGATCTGGCTATCGCCGGTAGTTGCGGGTCTTGGGGCTCAGTTCACCACCCAGTGGTGGACGAATCGGGTGTTCCCGAACAGCCAGAAGAACAAGTGCACGTGCCCGTCCGGGCCGAGCACCGTGTGCGGTGTGGGCCAGCGGTTACGCCCGTCGTCTGACGGAACCACGATTGTGCCGGACGCCGAACCCAGCTTAGTCGGTGCGTTGACGAGGGCACGACGAATATTGAACTGGGCATCATTCCACCAGACGTCGTACTGCCCTGATGGGGTGCGGCGCACGTCCAGGTTGAGTCGGGTCGTGGCGTCGCCAACATTGAGCCGCGTCACGTGGCGCAGGGTCGCCCCGTGTGCGAGTTGCGCGGCGTACTGGGCACCTTTCGCGTCGTGAAACCACACGTCCACGCCGTCAGCGCCGGCGACCATCGCGGAGGGCGCCCATGCGCCCGCGAGGGGCTGACCGGCAGTATCGGTCACGCCATTCTCGGGAACCACCTTGTCGACGAATGCCCAGTGCGCTCCCTCATTGGTGCTGACGGCCAGCCCGATGGCCTGCGCGTTCTGCTCCGCCGGGTTGGTGGGCTGGCCGTTGACGATTTGACCTAGGCTGCCGTCATACCAACGCCAGTTTTCCAGCATCGTGAAGTAGAGATACAGGGCGCCGTTATAGCGGACTACCGACGGGTCATTGACCTGAACGTTGCACTGCCGGCGCGGTAGCGCGTCGCAGCCTTGGCTGAAGGCCCGGGGCCAGACCTCGGCGTATGTCCGATTATCATGCCCCGCCACGCGGGTGGAGGGATCGATACCGAACGTGAAGCGGGGCGTACTCCAGGCCGTCAGAGACGGCGAGCTGGTGGAACGGGCCATCCAGATCTGCTCCTGACTGATCGGATAAGTCAGCGCCAGACCCTTACGCTGTGCGGCCGGAACATCAGAGGCAATGCCGCCCAGGAACATCAGCCAGTCCCCGTTGGCCCGGGCAGGGCTCACCACGGCCGGATAGTTCACCCCATTCGTGACGATGGGTGTACTGGCAGTGACGACGTGTGTTTTGGCTGCAGGAGTAACCGCTTGACCGGCGGAAGGCCAGCCCAGTGCCAGGGCGGCGACGACCAACATAGCGGTAAGAAAATGGGCCATCTTCATCAAACGCGCTCCTTGGGCTACTCTCCGCCATGGCGACAAGGGGTGGTGGCCACCTGGGGCTTCCTTGCATGTATGGGCATATCCAGTCCGGTCCGGTGTCCGGATAGCCGCCAAGAGGGGGACACCGGCCACCGAAGCAGCGGCAGAAATAGATGTCCCTCATTGGCTGCACTCAATCTGGCTTTATCGCCACGGCCTCTCCCGGTCCTCCCATGAGACTTGTCGGCCGCAGATATCGTCAATAATGTTGGCATAAGAACCGGAACACCTCGATCAGGGCGGTGGTGTCGTAGCTGCCCGGCTTGAGGTGTAGGCGCACGGACCAAGGTCCGTGCGCCTGGGCGCCTCGCTCCAGCGCGCGGCCCGCACCTCCTCGACCCGGGCGTGCCGCAACGCGTGAGCACCACCCTTCTCCCACACGCGTTTCCACCGCCGCACGCTCTCATCGTGGCCCTGGGGAAGAGATGCTCGCGGCCGTGGGTCGTCTCGGACGAACCCTCTTACCCCGAGCTACTGTGGGAACAGTTCGAGGGGGTGATCTGGCGGTTCCGGTCCAGTGGCCAGTGACGGGAGATGCCCTCCGAGTTCGGACCCTGGGCCACCGTCTACGGGCTTCCGTATCTGGCGGGATGCCGGCGTGCGAAGCACCCGACCTTGCCGTTGACGCGCTGCAACACACGGGCCGGATCCCCGGACGTCGGGGCGGCCGTCTCGGGTGCACTGGGATCTTCGGTGGCGTTGGGCGCGCTCGGATCAGGGAGCGTCTGCGACGCTCATACAGCCGGGTTCTGGCCCCAGCCCGTCCATTACTACTCGGAGTTCCCGTTCTCCCTGCTCTGGCCGTTCGATTGCTGGCCGTAAGAATGGCTGCCCGTGGCCCGGGGGGAAATGCAGGCCACGGCGGCAGAGGGCACACCTAAGGCTCCCACGGCGCCGGCCGCGGTTACCTTCCGGTAGTACGTCTTCCTGCCATGCCTTGCTCATGCGTCACCTCGCTGCTGATCGCGGGGCGCCCCCGGCGTGGCCGGCTCTGCGCAGACCCGACACCTAAGCTGCGGAGACGCTTTACGCCGCCATTCATAGAACCGCCGCCTGGGCGTACCGGTGCCCGGTGGGCACCGGTTCGGCGACGAGCTGGGTGCCCTG
>NZ_JBEXRZ010000320.1:0-5639 GCF_040613325.1 Streptomyces sp. NPDC006283
CGGTTGCAGGCCCTGCTGGACGCGGTCATGGCAGTCAGCCGGGAGTTGGAGCTGCCGGTGGTGCTGGACCGCATCGTCAGGGCGGCCATGGATCTGGTCCAGGCCCGTTACGGGGCGCTGGGCGTCCTCGACGAGCAGGGCGAGGGCCTGGCGCACTTCATCCCGGTGGGGTTGAGCGGGCAGGAACGGGCGGACCTGGGCGGCGTCGGGTTTCCGCGTGGACGGGGGCTGCTCGGGACCCTGATCCGCCACCCCGAACCGCTCCGGGTCGAAGAGATCCCCTCCCATCCGCATTCGGCTGGGTTCCCGCCCGGTCACCCGCCGATGCGCAGCCTGCTCGGGGTGGCGATCAGCGTCCGGGGCGAGGTCTACGGAGATCTTTACCTGGCCGACAGGCGTGACGGTGAGCCGTTCGACGCGTACGACGAGAGCATCGTCGTGGCACTTGCCGGGGCCGCCGGAGTAGCCATCGAGAACGCGCGCCTTTTCGAGCATGTCCGGGCAAGCGGTGAGCAGTTCCAGCGCCTGCTGCTGCCTGCGCTGTCCGACCTGCGCCCGTACGAGGGCGCCGCCCTCTACCGGCCGGCGACCACCCCGGCACAGGTCGGCGGTGACTGGTACGACGCCTTTCTGCTGATGGACGGGGCATGTGCCGCGGTCATCGGTGACGTCGGCGGCCATGACCTGAAGGCTGCGGCGGCCATGGCCCAGACCCGCAACATGCTGCGCGCTCTTTTCTATGACCGGCGCACCCCGCCCAGCGCCGTCCTCAGCCAGCTCGACCACACCCTGCAAGCCATCGCCAACAACCCGGTCACCACCGCCTGCCTGGCTCGCATCGAGCCCGAAGGCTCCGCCTGGAACCTGCACTGGAGCAGCGCGGGGCACCTCCCGCCCCTGCTCATCACCCCTGGCCAGCGGCCGAAGTACCTGCATGCCGACCCCGGGGTCCCCCTCGGCGTGGACGCCGACCTGCCCCGTCCCGACCACACCCACCCGCTCTGCGCGGGCTCCACCGTGGTCTTCTTCACCGACGGACTGATCGAACACCCTCAGCGCCCCCTCGACACCAGCCTCGACGCCCTCGCCGAGACCGCTGCCACCCGCCGGGACCTCCCCCTGACCGACCTCTGCCGGGCCCTCGTCGACCACCACCCAAGCGACGGCCACGACGACATGGCCGTCCTCGCCCTGCGCACGCCCACGCCCCTGCCGACGAAGCCCTGAGAGGATTCCCGAGGGAGCTTGTTGCGTTCGTGGAACGTCTCGGGCTTCATCGGTCCAGGCCGGTCAGCCGCGCGCCGGCTCTTGTGCGTCGCCGCTGCGCGCAGGACGGCATCGCCCTCGTCGTCGGCGTTCGAGGCGTTCAGGCGGCCGGGCTCGAGGCGGCCGCTTCGGATGGCAGACCGCGGGCCGTGACGAGTCGGGCGCTGCCGTCGGCCAGCCGGTAGGACAGGCCCACCACGGCCGTCTTTCCGGCGGTGACCTGGTCGGCGAGCACCCGGGAGCGGTCCAGGAGGAGGTCGACGGTGTGCCGAATGTGCTCGTCGATGATGTCGTCGTCCTGGGTGAGCCCGGCTGCGCGGGCGGACAGGACGCTGGGCGTGACGCGCTCGACGACGTCGCGCACGTAACCGGTCGTGCCGACGCCGTCGTCCAGGGCGGCACGGGCGGCGGCGACCGCGCCGCACGAGTCGTGGCCCAGCACCACGACCAGCGGGCAGTCCAGCACGCTCACCCCGTACTCGATGCTGCCCAGCACCTCCGGCCCCGCCACGTGGCCTGCTGTGCGGACCACGAACAGGTCGCCCAGTCCCCGGTCGAAGATGATCTCGGCGGCCAGTCGTGAGTCGGAGCAGCCGAAGAGCACGGCGAACGGGCGTTGACCGGGCGCGGTCGCGGCGCGGCGCGCGGCGTCCTGGTTCGGGTGCTGCGGCGCGCCCGCAGTGAACCGTTGGTTGCCGGCCAGCAGCAGCTCGAAGGTTTCGGACGGGGTCAGGGGCGAGGCGTCAGTCATGGCCGCAGGCTACGACGAGGCCCGGCCCACCACGACGCGGGGGGCCACCAAAGGAGTCGCGGTGTGGTGGCCCGGTGGCTGAGCGTCCTCATCTCGCCGGGCGCCCCCAGGCGCGGCGACGGCCGCCTCGGGCCACAGCCTCAGCGTGTGGCGAGCCTGGTCTACCCCCGTAGGGCCGGTCGCCAACGGCACCTGCGCAGGCGCCCTGCCGCAGGCGCGCTGTTCATCGCGCACCGAGCCTCATGTCCCGTCCGGCTGCTGGGCTTTCCGGAATCCCGCCCAAGCCGCTGCCCGGTTCCCGCCACGGCTTCAACCGGGTGATGCCGCGCTGGGACCCTCCGGGCACGGGCCGGCCTGGGCGATGAGCAGTGCTACGTCGTCGTGGTCTCCCTGACGGCGCAGGGTGCGCAACAGCAGGTCGCAGGTGTCGTCCAGCGAGCGGTCGGAGTGGTCGAGCAGGTGGAGAAGCTCGTCCAGGCGTGAGTCGATCGGCTGGTCCCGGGTCTCGACGAGGCCGTCGGTGTAGAGGACGAGCTGGTCACCTGGCTCGATGGCGAGGCACGTGGTGGCGAAAGCGACGTCGCAGCCGCCCAGCGGCGCGCCGGTGGGCAGGTCGAGAAGCTCGCACGCGCCCTTTCGATGGTGGAGGACGGGCGGCAGGTGCCCGGCGAGGGAGACGCAGCATTGCGCGGCGCGGGGGTCGTAGACGGCATAGACGCAGGTCGCGATGGTGTCGAGGCCGTCGATGACGCGGTCGAGGTGGCGCAGGACCTGGGCGGGGGCCAGATCGAGATCGGCCAGCGTCCTGGTGGCGGTGCGCAGCTGCCCCATGGTGGCTGCGGCTGCGACGCCGCTGCCCATGACATCACCGACGACGAGGGCGGTCTTGCCGCCGCTGAGGGGTATGACGTCGAACCAGTCACCGCCGATCTCGATGGTGGCCTGCGCCGGCAGATAGCGGAAGGCGACGTCCAGACCCGGCCGCTGTGGAGGCGCCTGTGGCAGGAGGCTGCGCTGCAGGGTGAGAGCGGTACGGCGCTGTTCTTCGACGGCGCGGTGCCGGTCGGTGACGTCCACGCTGGAGGTCGCCACTCCCAGCACATTTCCGCTGGGGTCTTCGAGCCGGTAGAACGAGATCGACCAGGCGTGATCGTTGTCCTGGTCGGCCGGGGTGCGGCCCACGGTGTACTGGTCCAGGATCGGGGTCCCGGTGGCCAGGACCTCGCGCATCGCCGATTCGAAGGACGGGTCCAGGAACGGCAGCACCTCATGGACGTGCCGGCCGACATGCTCGGCGGCCGGCACACCGTTCATCCGCTCCTCCGCGGGGTTGACGGAGATGTACCGAAGATCCGTGTCCAGCACGCCCAGTCCGATCGGCGACTGGGACACCAGCTGAGCGGACAGGGACAGGTTCCGCTCCACTCGCCGCAGCGTCACCTGGTCCGAGGCCAGCCCCAGGGCGTAGTAGTCGCGCTGGTTGTCCTGCAGCCGCATGTTGCGGAACTCCACCAGTCGCGTGCTGCCGTCCTTGTGCCGGACGGGAAAGACCCCGGCCCAGCTTTCGCCGCTTTCCATGACCTGGGCGAACAACGCCAGAACCTTCTCCAGGTGCACCTCGTCGATCAGCAGGTGACCCGCGTACTGGCCCAGCGCCTCCTCGGCGCTGTAGCCGAACAGGTTCTCGGCCTGCGGGCTCCAGAGATCGATCCTTCCCTCGGCATCGAGGAGAACAGCGGCCACGTTCAGCACGTCAAGCAGACCACCCGGCCCGGACGGAACAACACCCGTCGCGCCGGGGTCACCCCGCAACGGCTCGGTCGCACCCATGCGGCAGGCTCCTTCCGGCCACCGACCAGGTCTGCCGGACCGGGACCGCTGCCGACGTCCTTGGCCCAGCCACCCCATCGTCCTCCTCCCCTGCCCACACGTGCACACCACGCCACATCCGCAGGCCGAGACACCAAAGCCGAGACCCTGGCCGGGGCGGACAGGGGGCAGCCGGGCACACTTCCGGTTCCCGGCCGATGCGCCCTGTTCACGCCCTGCGTGTGCGGGGCTCCCGGTGCGCGAGGAGCTGTTCGCGCAACGCCGTCAGCTGGTGGGAGTGCTCGACGGCGCGCGTCTCGTCGAGCGTCGTGAGGGCGAGCAGGAGCACGTCCGCAACGATGAGACCGGTCAGGGCCTCGTTCGTGTTCCCCGTGGGCGTATGAGGGGCGGTGAGGACGGCGTCGACCCGGTCCTCATAGGCCTCCCCCAGTTCGTCGGTGACGAAGACGACCCGGGCGCCGACCGCGCGGGCGCGCTCCACCAGGACGGTGAGCTCGGACAGGGGCCGCCCCGGCTGGAAGATCACGACGGCGTCGCCCTGGGCGAGCGAGAGCAGCGGATCGGCGAGCGCGAATCCGGTGGCCCCGACGAAACGGGCCCGGCGGCCGATGCGGCCGAGCGCCAGAGCCAGATGACGTGCCGCCAACTCGCAGGCGGCCACGCCGTAACAGAAGACCTCACGGGCGTCGGCGAGGGCGGCCACCGCCCGCTGGAGGGCGTCGGTGCCGGTCAGCTGCCGGCACTGGTCGATCCGGTCCTGGGTCTCGTCGAAGACGTCTTTCCAGATGGTCTGCAGATCCTGGCCGACGTGCGCGATGCGCTGCTTCAGCCGGACCTCCGGCGCGAGTGCCGAGGTGAAGTCTGCCGCCAGCTCCCGCTTGAGCGCCGGCAGCCCCGCGTAACCGAGGCGCTGGAGGGCTCGCACGACCGTGGCGTTGCTGGTGCCGCTCGCCGTGCCCAGCTCCTGGGCGCTGGCGAACATCACCTGCTCGGCCGGGGCGCTGGCGAGGTACTGCGCCACCGTGCGCTCGGAGGCGGACAGTTCGTCCCACAGGTCCCGGATGGTGGCCCGCAGGCGACTGAGCCCGCCCGGACCCGCGCTACCCGATTCTGGATTCTTCATTACACCTCTTGACTCTCACGTCATCGCCATTACGCTCTTGAGCATTCCGTTCCAGGACCGCACGTTTCCGAAACGGATGTTACAACACTGACGTGTCCCCTAGGAGTCCCGCGATGCAACACAACCTGCCGGTCATTGAAATCTCGGGTACTCCCCTCCAGCGCGGCCGGCAGTACGGAGAGGCCGTGAGCCTCCAGCTGGAGGCCGCGCTCGGCTACTACGCGGAAGCGTTCGGCGAGTCCTCCGGGCTCACCTGGCAGCAGGTGACCTCCCGCGCCGCACGCTGGATGGAGCCCGTCCGCGACCATGCGCCACACCTGCTGGAGGAGATGCAGGGCATCGCCGACGGCGCCGGGATCGGTCTTCTCGACGTACTGGCGCTCAACGCACGCGGAGAAGTCATCTACGACGACTCCTTCGCCCGGATGCGGGGGGAGGAAGAGCCCGCGGAGGGCTGCACGTCGTTCGCCGCGTACGGCCCCGCCAGCGGCGACGGTCACGTCTGGGCCGGTCAGAACTGGGACTGGCGGGCAGGGGTCGCCGACACCGTCGTCATGCTCCGCATCGTCCAGCCGCCGAAGCCCACGCTGATCATGCAGGTGGAGGCGGGGCAGATCGGCCGCCAGGGCGCCAACTCCGCCGGGATCGCCCTCAATGCCAACGGCCTCG
>NZ_JBEXRZ010000321.1:0-5622 GCF_040613325.1 Streptomyces sp. NPDC006283
GGACGAGCCGCGGCCGGCCGCCGGTCCCGCTGTGCCTGCGGCACCGGACCGCGATGCGGGCCCGTGCCCGCGGGACGGCGCTGCCCCCGGGTGCGCCGCGGTCCTGGACGGATGCTCGCTCGTGGTGTCGGGGGCGGCGCCCCGGCAGGCGAGCGGGGCATGCGTCGTCGGCGGGTCCGGGGCGCATGTCTCCGCGCCGGACGTCGGGCGGCGTGACCGCCCTGCGGCCACGGCAGGGACGGCGCCCGGCCGGGGGCGGCATGCCCGGCGCGGTGGGCCACCGGCACTTGGGCGGTTTCTCGCCAGGGCCGCCGCCGTCACCGCCGGGATGACGGCGGCCGGGGCCCTGCTCGGCCTCGTCCGGGACCAGACGATCGCGCATCTCTTCGGGGCCGGTGTCGAGAGCGACGCGTTCCTGATCGCGTGGACCGTCCCCGAGATGGCCTCCACCCTCCTGATCGAGGACGCGATGGCGCTGCTGCTGGTGCCCGCGTTCAGTCACGCCATCGCCAGGAGGGCGGCGGGCGGGCAGGTCGCAGACCCCGTACGGGACCTCGTCTCCGCCTCCTTCCCCCGGCTGTTCGCGCTGCTCGCCTGTGCCGCCGGGGTGCTGCTGATCGCCGCACCCCTCGTCGTGCGGGTGCTCGCACCCGGGTTCAGCGATCCCGGGCTCGCGGTGGACTGCACGCGCATGACCGCGCTGACCGTCCTCACCTTCGGCGTCACCGGCTACTTCAGCGCAGCCCTGCGGGCCCACGGCAACTTCGTCAGGCCGGCGGGCGTCTACGCGGCCTACAACGTGGGGATCATCGGCACGACGCTCGCCCTGCACTCCGTGTGGGGCGTACGCGCGGCGGCCGCAGGTGTGGCCGTCGGCAGCCTGCTCATGGTGGCCGTCCAACTCCCGGGCGTGGCCCGGCACATGACCCTGAGGCCGCTCGTCACGCGCCCCCGCTCGAAGGCGCCCCTGCTGGGCGCCGCGGTCCTTGCTCCGGTTGTTCTCTTCGCGGTCGGCCGCCAGTCCCAGGTGCTTGTCGAGCGCTTCCTCGCCGCCCCCCTGCCCGCCGGGGCCATCTCCCACCTCAACTATGCGCAGAAGGTCGCGCAGATGCCGATGGTGCTGTCGCTGATGGTGTGCACGGTGACGTTTCCCGTCGTCGCCAGGGCCATGGCCCAGGGGGACCGCGAGCGGGCCCGCCGCCGTGTCGAACAGGATCTCGCCATGGCGGGCACGATCGTGCTGCTCGGGACGGCGCTTGTCATCGGCTACGCCCCCCAGATCATCGAAGTTCTTTTCCAGCGAGGTGCGTTCGACGCGCGGGACACCGAGACCACCGCCGGCGTCATGCGGGTGTACGCGGCCGGTCTGCTCGGCCACTGTCTCGTCGGCGCGCTCGGCCGCCCGTTCTTCTCCTCGGGCCGGCCCACCTGGTTCCCGGCCGGCGCCATGGCCGCCGGGCTCGCCGTCACGACCGGCGTCGGAGCGGCCGCCGTCGGTGCCTGGGGCGTGCACGGCATCGCCGCCGCCAACGCGGCCGGCATCAGCACCACCGCGTTCCTGCTGCTGCGCGGCCTCGGCTCGCGGGTCGTCGCCATCGAGGTGCGGTCCATCGGCGTGCGTATCGGACGGCTCGCCGTCGCCGCGGCGACCGCCACGGCGGCCGGGCTGTTCGCCGCACCGCTGATCGCGGCGCCGGTGGCCGGCCTCGCCGCCGGCTGCCTGCTCGTACCGGCCACCTTCCTGCTCACCGCCCGCGTCCTGCGTGCCCCGGAGGCCGTACGTCTGCTGGGCCTCGTCCGACGGAGGTCGCGTCATGTCCACTGATACCGAGGCGGCAGTCGCCGCCCCGGCGCTCGCCCAGCCGTGGATCTGGATGTACCACGCGGTGAGCGACCCCACCGACGACCCGTACGGCATCACCGTCGCGCCCGAACGTCTCGACCACCACCTCCGCTGGCTGCGCGCCCGCGGCCTGCGCGGCGTCTCCATGGCCGAACTGCTGAACGCCCACTCCGCCGGCCGGGGTGCTTCTCTCGTGGGGCTGACCTTCGACGACGGCTACGCCGACTTCGTCGACGCCGCGCTGCCCGTCCTTGCCCGACACGACTGCACAGCCACCCTGTTCGTGCTCCCCGGCCGGCTCGGCGGCAGCAACGACTGGGACCCCGAGGGCCCCCGCCGCCCGCTGCTCACCGCCCGCCGGATCAGGGCCGCCGCGGCCGCCGGGACGGAGATCGCCTCGCACGGTCTGCTCCACCGCGACCTGACCGGCTGCTCCGACGACGTACTGCACGAGGAGACGTTCCGCAGCCGCGAGTTGCTCCACGATCTCACCGGCACCGCCCCCGCCGGGTTCTGCTATCCCTACGGCACCTTCGACCGGCGCGCCGCCGACGCCGTGCGCCGGGCCGGCTACGCGTACGCCTGCGCCATCGCGCCCGGCGCGGCGGCCGGGCCCTACGCCCTGCCCCGCACCCACATCAGCCAGGCCGACCGCGGCGCGCGCCTGTGGGCGAAGCGGCTGCGGCACCGCGCCCGCCGCCTCCCCGCCCTGGAACCCGTACTGATCGGCGGCCACGCCGGATGAGGGTCCTGCACGTCATCACGGGTCTCGGCGTCGGCGGCGCGGAACAGCAACTGCGGCTGCTGCTGCGGCACCTGCCGGCCGCGTGCGACGTCCTGACCCTGACGAACCCGGGCCCGGTCGCCGACGCGCTGCGTGCCGACGGGGTCCGCGTCACCCACCTGGGCATGCGGGGCAACACCGACGTGGCGGTCCTGCCCCGCCTGGTCCGGCACATCCGGCGCGGCGGCTACGACGTCGTCCACACGCACCTCTACCGCGCCTGCGTCTACGGGCGGATCGCCGCCCGGCTGGCCGGGGTGCGGGCGGCCGTCGCCACGGAACACTCGCTGGGCGCGGCGGAGATCGAGGGCCGGCCGCTCACCCGCGGCACCCGCGCGCTGTACCTCTCCACCGAACGGCTCGGCTCCGCGACCGTCGCCGTGTCCACCACCGTCGCCGGACGCCTGCGCGACTGGGGCGTTCCCGGCCCGCGTATCCATGTCGTACCGAACGGCGTCGACGCGGCCCGTTTCCGCTTCGACGCGGAGCGGCGGCGCGCCGTCCGGCACCGGCTCGGCATTCCCGGCGACGCCTTTGTCGTCGGAGGCGTCGGGCGGCTCGTCCCCGGAAAACGCTTCGACGTGCTCGTGGAAGCGGTCGCCGCACTGCCCGGCGCACGGCTGCTGCTCGCGGGCGACGGTCCGCAGCGGGAGGCCCTGCGGGCGCTGGCCGTACGGCTCGACGCGGCGGACCGCGTGCGGTTGCTCGGCGCATGCGACGGCGACGCCGTCCCGGCGCTGCTGTCCGCCATGGACGTGTTCGTCTCGGCGTCCCGCGACGAGGCGTTCGGACTCGCCGTCGTGGAGGCGCTCGCCGCCGGGCTTCCGGTACTGCACACCACCTGTCCCGCCGTCGACGACGTGCCGCCGCAGGACGCGCCGGGCGCCACCCGTCTGCGCGGCGGCGACGCCCGCGAACTCGCGGCCGCGCTGCGTGCCCGCATGGCTGTTGCCCCCTGCCGGTTGCCGCCGCCCCGTCTGGTGGGGCACTACGACATCGCGCGCAGCAGCCGTCTCCTGATGGACGTCTACGCACACGCCCTCGACTTCCCGCGCGCCCCGACCCCGTGCGCCCTCGACTCCCCGTACGCCCCGACCCCCGACACCCCGACCCACCCCGACCCGACGATCCAGAGAGCACGCCCATGACCGAGTCGCCCGAGCAGGAACCCGTCACGCCCCGCAGATTCCGCCGCCTCCGCCGCCTCACCGCGAAGATCACCCCGCTGCCCGTCTGGTGGCCGCTGCCCGCCCTCGCTGTGCTCGGGACCGCCTGCGGCGTCTCCTACGGCCTGCTCAAGGCACCCGAGTACGCCGCCACCAGCTATGCCGTCGCCGTGCCGGCCAAGGACACCGACCCCGCCGCGGCCCTCGGCTTCGCCCAGGCCTACGGCCGCATCGCCACCAGCGACTCGACGCTCGCCTACGCGCGCGTCGCCGCCGGTGTCCCGGCGCGCGAACTGCGCAACCGGGTCGAGACCGAGACGTCCCCCGACTCGCCGGTGATCGCCATCACCGGCACGTCCACCAAGCCGGCCGAAGCGGCCGACATCGCCAACGCGGTCGTCGACGCCGTCTTCGTGAGCAGCAACCAGGTGTCCAAGAACACCGGCGTCTCGCTGACGCTCTTCTCGCAGGCCATCGCCCCCAACGAGCCGGTCTCACCGTCCCTGCCCGTCAGTGCGGCGGTCGGAGGGTGTGCGGGCGGTCTGCTCGGCGGGCTCGTGCTCCTCGTGAGGCCGCGCCGAACCGGCACCCTCACGACCACCGGTGTGTCCGCACCGGCGCAGCGCACGGAGCCGGTGGCCGAACGGGAGCTGGTGTGACGCCCGGCGGCACGCGGGGGACCTCCGTCACCCTGTGCCGCGACCCGGAGGCGTTCGCCGCTCTGGGCCTCGAGTGGGAGCGCCTGCACGGCAGTTGCGCCACGGCCACCCCGTTCCAGAGCCACGCCTGGCTGCACTCGTGGTGGCTGTCCTACGGGACGAAGGGCCGTCTGCGCGTCGTCCTCGTACGGCACGACGGCCGGCTGATCGCCGCCGCCCCCCTGATGCTGGCGCACGGCCCCCTGCCGCTGCTCGTCCCGCTCGGCGGCGAGATCTCCGACTACTGCGACATCCTCGTCGACGGCCGGCACATGAGGACCGCGGTCGCCGCGCTGGAGCGCGGGCTGGGGCAGGCCGCGCGCCATGCGGTGATCGACCTGCGGGAGGTGCGGCCCGGAGCGGCCGCCGAGCGGCTCTACGAGAGCTGGAAGGGCGCCCGCGCCCGGCTCGCCGACTCGGTGTGCATGGAGCTCCCGGCCGCCCCGATCGGTGAACTCGCCAAGCGCATGCCGAGCGGCCAGGCCCAACGGGTGCGCGCCAAGCTGCGTAAGATCGACGCACTGAAGATCGAGGCGCACGCCGTTCCCGAGCCCGAAGTGGCGAGCGCCGTCGCCCACTTGCTGCGCCTGCACGAACTCCAGTGGCGTGGCCGCGGCGTCAACGTGGAGCACCTCAGACCGCGCTTCGCCGCGCACCTGGTGCGCGCCACACGGGCCATGATGCGTCGCGACGAGGCAGCCCTCACCGAGTACCGGATGGACGGGGAAGTCGTTGCGGCCGGCCTGAGTCTGCGCTCGGAGCATCTGGCGGGCGGCTATCTGTACGGGGCCGACCCGGGGTTGCGGGACAAGAAGGTCGACGTGGCGACCATGTTGCTGCGGCACGACGCGCAGCAGGCGGCCGACGAAGGGCGCGGAGTCCTGAGCCTGCTGCGCGGGGCGGAGCCGTACAAGAACCACTGGCGGCCGGAGACCGTCACCAACCAGCGGCTGCTGCTGGCCCGGCCTTCGCTGGAGCCGCTGCTGAGGCTGCACGAGGCGCGGGCCCGGCTGCGCGAGCGGGCCGCCGGCGCCGTACGGGACCGGCTGCCGGCCGCGCGATCCCGCCGCCCGGCTCGTCCTCGTCGCCGACCGACGAGAGCGCCTCCTTGACCACGTCGTACGCGCCGAC
>NZ_JBEXRZ010000322.1:0-5622 GCF_040613325.1 Streptomyces sp. NPDC006283
CTGGTGTCCGACCCGCCGGACGTGCCGCTGGTGTCCGACCCGCCGGACGTGCCGCCCCCCGTCGTGCCGCCCGTGGTGCCGCCCGTAGAGCCACCGCTGCCGGTGATCTCGATCTCCGCCAGCTTGTTGTTCTGACCGGGGTCCTGCTTGCAGGCCGACTCGAAGGTGCCGAGGACGGTCTCCTTGCCGTCCTTGTCCTTCGGGGTCATCTTCATCGGCAGGTCGCCGACGGTGATGGTGCCCTTGCCCGGCTTGGAGAAGGTCAGGGAGGGTGCTTCCCCATGAGAGTTGACCTGGAACTCGCCTTGTGCGGGGATACCGGTCTTCTCCAGGGTGACGGGCGCCTTGACTGGCAGCTGGCCCTCGGGGACTTGGACCGTCGCGTCCGCGGTGGCCTCCCCCTCAAGGGTCTTGGCGCCGACCATGTTCATGCCCTTCGTGGCCGTGTCGTTCACCGTGGCGACCGCGTCGATCTTGAGCTTCGGCGTGGGCTGGCCGACGGGGATGGACTTGGGGACGTCTGTACTGATCTTGATGCTCAGCGGCTGCTGACCGATCAGCGGAAACGCACAGGAGTACTTCAGGATGATCGACACAGGGTCGGCGGCGGCGGTGCCCGCGCCCACACCAACGAGCCCGACTGTTATCACGCCCGATGCGGCAAAGGCGGCGAGCGCCTTCGTCTTCCCGGATTTTCGGGTCTTCATGGAGGTTCCTTTCGGTTAGCCGAAACTTGCACACCAAGGCAGTTCCTCGAGTCCGTAACGTAGTGAGGGTTTAAGGCGGTGGTCAAGGCGTCTATTTCGGAATTGCGGACGTGCGTTCCAGGTGCTGCAGCAGCAGATCTTGAGCGTGTGATCCGTTGCGTTCGAGCTGTCTCTCGTCTCGCGATTCCGGCGGCGTTACTTACTGATCGTTTCAGAATGAGGTTCGGAGTCATCTCAAGTAGATGGTGCTGCAGGCGAGTTGGAGCAGGCCGAAGCGGATGTCGGCGCGTATCTCGTAGCGGATGTGGAAGCGCTTGAACTGGTGGAGCCGGGCGAAAGTCCGCTCGACGTCCCAGCGTGTCCTGCCCGGGTCGGAGCCGTGGGCGGTGCCTTTGCGGGCGATCTTCGGTGTGATGCCGCGGGACCGCGGGAGGCGGCGGTACTTGTTGTAGTAGCCGCGGTTGGCGAACAGCCGACCCGGTCGGTGACGTGGCGCCCGCGGACCGCTCGGATGTGGGGCATCGCGTCCAGCCGTGGCATCAGTTGCGTGATGTCATGGCGGTTTCCGCTGGTCAGCGAGGCGGCGAAGGGTGCGCCGTGCCGGTCGGTGATCAAGTGGTGCTTGCTGACCGGGGCACACGGCCGACCGGCGAAGGTCCGGTTGAGCCCCCTGTGAGAGCCCGGACATGGGAGTTGTCGATGGCCGCGTCGTCCATGTCCAGCGGGCCTGCGGCCCGAGCTCGGCCAGCAGTACTTCGTGCAGGCGGCCAGACACCGGCGTCGGTCCATTCACGCAGACGCCGCCAAGCCGTCACACCGCTGCAGCCGGCCTGTTCAGCCGGAACGTCCCGCCAGCTCACGCTCTTGCACAACACGTAAACGATGCCCCGCAACGCAGCGCGGTCATCCGCCGGCAACCGCCCGGGATACCGCTGCCGCCGAGGCGGACGAGCAGGCCCACACTTCCCACAGGTCATCAGGCACAAGATCAGCAGACACCCCAGAGATCCTGCCGACACAACGCCCAACTGCCAAGCCCCACAACGAATTCCATTCTGAAACGATCGGTTATGGCCGGCACAAAATGCTGGTTCTCATCCGCCGCACCCTCTTGCCTGAGGCCGGCTTCGGTGCCGTCGACCGCGCCATGCGCTCACTCGGTCGCAATGGCAGGTGCGCGGGCGAAGACCGAGAACAACGATCCCAACCCGGCCGACCTGCGGGCGGCGGACCCGCTGGACCGCGACTTCACCGCTCCGGCCCCGAACCGGAAATGGATCACGGATCCCACCTGCGTCCGCACATATCAGTCGTTCACCTACGTCGCGTTCATCGTCGACTGTTTCTCCGAGAAGATCGTGAGCTGGCACGCCTCGATCAAGTGGGACGTGGAGCTGGTCGACGTGGCGCGGCGGATGGCGTTGTGGCGCCGCCCCCACGAGGCAACCCCGCCGGACGCGACCAGCTCATCCACCACTCCGACGTCGGGTCGCAATACACCAGCGTGCGCTTCACACCTGCGCATCGAGGGTATCCGCCTTCAATCGGCAGCGTAAGGGACGCTTGCGGCAACGCGCTGATGGAGCCATCAACGGCCTCTACAAGGCCGAGTGCATACGCACCAAGGTCTTCCACTACGGCCCCTGGAAAACGGCGTCGGACGTCGCGTACGCCACCGCCTCGTGGGTTCGGGTGGTACAAAAGTCCTCTCACGAGCCCCATCTGACCCGCTGTCGTCACCTTCCGTATCTCGGGGGAACCTCACCGCCAAATTGCCGGACCTCAGGTCTGGTGGTTTGTTTTACGCCTCCCCTGTGGTGATGTGGGCGGGGGGGAGTCATCAGTGAGTCTCATGAGGACCGGGGGATCGATGAGCAGCACGACGTCGGCTCTAGTGCGGCTGAAATCCGCGCAGAAGAGCGCAAAGGGGGTGTCGTTGTACTCGCGGTTTGTGAACCGGCACGCGGGCAGGTACCTAGCGGCCGGCGCCCACCGGATGGGGCTCACACCCAACCAGGTCACCTTGATCAGCGCGGGGTTCAGCTTCGCGGCGGTTCTGGGGGTGGCTTTCGCGAAGCCAACCTGGGCGGCGGGTTTCCTAGTGTGGCTTGGGCTCGCGGTCGGGTTCGCGTTCGACTCGGCCGATGGGCAGCTGGCGCGGCTGCGTGGTGGGGGGAGCGCGGCGGGTGAATGGCTTGATCATGTGGTGGACTGCGCCAAGATCACCACACTGCACACGGCGGTGCTGATCGCCTTCTACCGGCACCCCGGTCACTTCGGGACCTCGGCCGATGGCTGGTTGCTGGTGCCGCTTTGTTTCCAGCTTGCCGCAGTCGTCACGTTCTTCGGGGGACTACTCACCGAGCAGCTCAAGTCCAAGGCGGCGCCGGGCGAGGGGGCAGCCGTGCCGTCCACGGCGCGGGCAGTGGCTCTGCTACCCGTGGACCACGGGGTGTTCTGCCTGGTCTTCCTGCTGCTCGGCGGCGGCGCCTTCCGGTGGGTCTACATCGGGCTCGCCGCCGCCGCCGCGATCTTCCTCGTCGCCTTCCTTGCTAAATGGTTCCGGGAGCTGTCCGCAGTTCTTCGGTGAGGCGCGGTTTGTTGAGGGTGTCGATCGCGCGTCGCAACTGGGTGCTCGATGTGTGGACGGTGTACGGGAAGTAGACGACGTCCACGCCCACGGCGGCGAAGTCCCGCTCCAGCCGTTCTCCCTTCGGTGTGTCCCGCCAGTCGTCGCCTTTGAACAGCACGTCGAAGCGGACCTGCTTCCACGTCTTCACCTTGTCCGGCACGGTCTCGACGAACGCGGCGTCCACGTACTGGATGCTGCGGACGATCTCCAGCCGTTCGATCAGCGGGATCATCGGGCGCCTGCCCTTGGCCCGTTCGGCAATCTCGTCCGAGACCACGCCGGCCACCAGATAGTCGCACTGTGCGCGTGCGTGGCGCAGGATGTTCAGGTGCCCGATGTGGAAGAGGTCGTAGGCGCCCGGTGCGTAGCCCACACGGTACCGCTTGCTCATGGCACAAATACCCCCTTGTTCGATAATTTCCCCCGTGCACATCCGTTGACGGGAGGGTGCAGAATTCACTTAGAGCAGTTCGCGGGATTCGGGGCCCGTGGGACGTGAACACACTGGGGGAAGGTTTCGTCGCGTGACACAGGCCAACGACGAGGACAGTAGGCGGCGGCTGCTGTTGGTGTCCACCAACTACGCGCCCGAGCACACCGGCATCGGCCCGTATGCCACCGGCATCGCCGAGCACTGGGCCAGCCGCGGGCATGACACACACGTGCTCGCCGGGCTTCCGCACTACCCGTCCTGGCGGCTGGCCCCCGACTACCGCAGGGTGTGGCGGGCCACCGAGAGGCGTGCCGGGGTCACCGTGCACCGCCGTCGGCACAGTGTCCCGCCACGGCAGAGTGCCCTGCGCAGAGGCTTGTTCGAGGGCTCGATCCTGGCCCACGGCCTCGTCGCCCCTCCCAGGACCGGCCGGCTCTACGCGGTGCTTGCCCAGGTGCCCAGCCTCGCTGGGGGGGTGCTTGGCGCGCGGATCGCCGCCAAGCATGGCGCCCCGTTCGTGCCCGTCATCCAGGACCTCATGGGCGCCGCCGCCGCCCAGTCCGGGATCAAGGGCGGCGGTCGTGCTGCCGAGCTGGCCGAGCGCGCTGAGTCGTGGGTGCTGCGGCGGGCTACCCTCGTCGGCGTCATCCATGAGACGTTCGTCGAGCGCGTACGGGCCATGGGGGTGGATTCCGGGCGCATACGCCTGGTGTCCAATTGGTCGCACATACGGGCACCGTCGGTGCCGCGTGCCCTTACCCGGGAGCGCCTCGGCTGGGATCCGGAGCAGACCGTCGTCCTACACTCGGGCAACATGGGCCTCAAGCAGGGTCTTGAGGTGCTGGTGGAGGCGGCCCGCCGCGATCCGGCCGCCCGGATCGTACTGATGGGCGGCGGCAACCAGCGCGAACACCTCGCCCGGATGGCCAAGGGGCTGCCCAACCTGGAGTTCCTACCTCCAGTTTCCGACGCGAACTTCCCCGATGTGCTCGCCGCGGCAGATGTCCTCGCCGTGACCCAGCGTGCCTCCATACTCGACATGAGCGTGCCCTCTAAGCTGACCTCCTACTTTGCGGCTGGCCGCCCGGTGGTCGCATCCGTCGCCGCCGGAGGCGGCACGGCCCGTGAAGTGCTGCGGTCCGGTGCCGGAATGCTTGTGGAGCCGGAGAATCCGGATCTGTTCCTGTCAGCAGTGCATAGACTCGCCCGAGATCCAGGGATGGCGGACGAGTTGGGCGCGGCGGGACCGCGCTATGTGGCGGCTCATCTGGGACGGGAAGCGGGTCTGGCGCGGATCGACGCGCTGATCGACGAGGCTATGGGGGGCCCTGGAAGGTGAGCCAGACACATATCACTATCCGGGCGGAGGACGAGCCGGAGCAGTTGCATCAACTGCTGCGCCGTTGGAACGGCTCGACGTGTCCGTTGCGTCCTGGCCCCGCTGGAGGTGCATCGGCGAGTACACCGAGTCCACCGATGGCAATTGGCCCGGCCCCGGGCCGGCTCGTGGTCGACGTGGGTGAATCCGGGGCCTTCGGACTCGTACCTGGTGAGCGGGTGCGCAACGTCTCCGCGCGCACTGGCCTCCGCCCGTGTCGCCCAGCTGATCGCCAAAGCCGACGATCCGAAATGCCACCGTCGTGGTCGTCGCCCCGCCTGTACTCGCCTGCGCGGACGTCCTCGCGCTCGTCAACCGCGTCGACGGTGTCCTCATGATCTGTGACCCGCGCATCGTGCACCGGGCCGACCGCGTCCACATCCGTGAGCTGATCGTCGGTGCGGATGGTTCCATGCTCGGCGCGGTGACACGCACGGAGCCCCGGCGTGCGGCGGCTGCCGCCGCACCTGTC
>NZ_JBEXRZ010000323.1:0-5469 GCF_040613325.1 Streptomyces sp. NPDC006283
GCAGCGGCGAGCCCGGCTGGAGCGGACCCTGCGGGCGCTTGTGGCGGGCGCGGGGTAAGGGGCCGACGGTGGCGACCGGCTCGCGGGCCGGCTCGTCGGGCTGTGCGGTCTCCGTGCCGCGCTGCACGAACATCGCGGGCCGCGGGCCGCCCGACGCGACGGGCAGCGAGGGGGCCAGCGCCCGGCGCCTGCGCCACTGCTCGCGCAGCGCCAGGATCCAGGCCTCCGCCCGCCCGATCAGCGGCTCGCACCAGGGCAGGGCCAGCAGGATCAGCAGCCCGGCCGCCCAGCCGAGCAGCACGTCGCTGAGCCAGTGCGTACCGAGGTACACGGTGGTCAGACCGACGCCGAGGGAGACGACGGCCGACAGTGCCGACAGATAGCGCCGGGCCCTCGGGGTGGTGGCCAGATAGGCCAGGATTCCCCAGGTCACGACCGCGTTGGCGGTGTGTCCGGAAGGAAATATATCGCCGCCGGCGAAGAGCTCGGCGGAGCCGATCTGCGTCGCGTAGTGGGGGCCGAGCCGGCCCAGTCCGATCTTGACCGCGCCCACGGTGACGTTCAGCAGCAGCAGGGCCGCGCCGAGCGCCAGCAGGGGGCGAAGGGTGTGCTGGCGCCAGGAGCGCCAGCCCAGCCACGCCGCGACCATGACGGCCGTCGGACCGCGCTGGCCGAGCACCACGAAGTAGTCGAGAAAGGCGTGCTGTTCGGGCCATTGCTCGTAGGGCCGGAAGAGCATGAGCTTCCAGTCGAGGGCCACGAGCGAGGTCGATGCCAGCACGGCGACGACGATGGCCAGATAGAACGCCGACGTCCCGCCGAAGAGGGCGAGACGCGTGCGGCTCATCCGCGGGATCTCTATCTTCGGCGGTTCCGGCTCCCGGTCCAGCCGGGCAAAGAAGTCGGTACGCACCCAATCGACGTTACAGCGAGTGAGTGTGTGGTCTGGTCGATCCACTCTCTTCGTGATGCCTATGTGATGTGGAGTTTGTCTCAGGTCCTGTTTCATTCACGGCCCGTCAGGAAAAACCGGTGAGCCTGTTCCCTATTTATCGGACGGTCTTCACGGAGGGTTTATTTGTGCCGTACGTGAATGCTTCACCGGGCGTCCGCGTGGAATTTCCGTGGCGTTCGGGGCCTACCAAGATCCAATACCGCCCCGTCGGCGAGTGGCGTACGCCACACTCGGCCGCCCGACGTGGTGAGACATCGACCACGCGCACCGCGCACGAACTCGCGTACGCTGACGACTCACTCGCCCGTCGATGCCGGGCTGCCAGCAGGGACGTCCCCGAACCACCGTCCCGGCAGGCCCGCCGAGCGCGAGGGACTCACTGGGAGGTACGTACATGTCCGTGACGCCCACGGCCGGCGCACGCCTGCGCTCCGTCGGCGGCGGCACCAACCGCTGGGTCGTCCTTTTTGTCCTCTGTGTCAGTCTGGTGCTCGTCGCCCTCGACGCGACGGTCCTGCACGTTGCCGTCCCCGCCGTCACGGAGGACCTGCGGCCCAGCGGCGTCGAGCTGCTGTGGATCGTGGACGCCTACCCCCTCGTCTGCGCCGCGCTGCTGATCCTTTTCGGCACGCTCGGCGACCGGATCGGCAGACGCCGGGTGCTGCTGATCGGCTACGGCATCTTCGGCCTGGCGTCCGCCACCGCCGCTTTCGCCCCCAGCCCCGAGGTGCTGATCGGCGCCCGCGCCCTGCTCGGCGTCGGCGGCGCGATGATCATGCCGGCGACGCTGTCGATCCTGCGGGCCGTCTTCCCCGACCGGCGCGAGCGGGCCACGGCGATTGGTATATGGACCGCCACCGCCGCCGTCGGCGCCGCCACCGGACCGGTTCTCGGCGGCTTCCTCGTCGAGAATTTCTGGTGGGGCTCCGTCTTCCTGATCAACATTCCGCTGATGGTGCTGATGCTTCTGGCCGGGCGTTGGCTGCTGCCCGAGTCCAGGGGCGGCGCGGACGGCCCCTGGGACGTGCTCGGTGCGCTCATGGCCGCGGCGGGCATGCTGGGTGTGGTCCTCGGCGTGAAGCGGCTCGGTGCGGGCGCCGGCCTGCTCGATGTCACAGCCGTGGGGCCCCTGCTCTTCGGCGGCGCGTTGCTCGCGCTGTTCGTGGGGCGGCAGAAGCGCCGAGAGCATCCCCTGATCGACATGGGGATGTTCGCCAGGGCCGCGTTCTCCACTTCTGTTGGATGCATCATCCTCGGCATGCTCGCGCTGGTCGGTCTCGAACTGATCGCCGTCCAGTACCTCCAGTTGATCCTCGGCCTCAGTCCGCTGGAGACCGGTCTGCGACTGCTGCCGCTCACGTTCGCGGCCATGGCCGCCGGCGCCACCGGCTCGTACAGCCTGAAGCGCCTGGGCCCGCGCCGGATGGTCGGCGGGGGATTCGTGCTCACCGCCGGGGCGGTGCTGCTGCTGACCGTGATGGGGCAGCACGACCGTCCGTGGCTGCTGACGGCCGCGTTCGTCCTGCTCGGCTTCGGGCTGCAGACCACGCTCTTCGGTGCGTACGAGTCGATGCTCAGCGAGGCCCCCGTCGAGCAGGCGGGCGGTGCCGCCGCGATCGGCGAGACCTCCTACCAGCTCGGCGCCGGGATGGGCATCGCCCTGCTCGGCAGCGTGATGAACGCCGCCTACGCGCCCGCGGTCGCCTCCGCGACCGGAGTCCCCGGCACCGCGAGCTCGGCCGCCTCGCACTCGCTCGGCGAGGCCTACCAGGTGGCCGACCGGCTCGGCGGCCACGCCGGTGAGGTGCTGCGCTCCACGGCACGCCACTCCTTCGTGCACGGTCTGCACATCACGCTGCTGGTCAGCGCGGCGTTGCTGCTCCTCGGCGCGTTGGCCGCGGTGCGGCTGCCGCGGAAGATGGAGTGCGCCACTGCCGAGAAGTGCCCGCAGCCCAGGCGGTCCGACGCGACGGCCCCGGCAGGCCACGACACCGACGGTACGGCGATCCGTGAGCCGGGTGCGGCGAGTGCGGTGGCCGGCGTTCCGGCGGGCCGCGGGCCGCACCTGCCGGAAGCGTCCGCGGCCGCTGAGGCGGCTGGTACCGGACGCGCGGCACACTGAGCCGGCGGGGTCTGGACGCGCGGCACACTGAGCCGTAACGTTTGACGAGGCCCTAACTAGCAGCGCTAGTTTTCGGGTCGTGTCCGTTCGTCCTCCTTCCGCGGCCTGGCGGCCGGGAGGGGGTGCCCAGTGTGAGAGTCGCCGGAGGTCACGTCATGTCCGCAACCTCGAAGCTTCCGCCCTTCGATCCCGGCGACCCGCTCGGCATCGACGACCTTCTGGAGCCCGAGGACCTCGCGATCCGCGACACCGTCCGCACCTGGGCCGCCGACCGCGTACTGCCCCACATCGCCGACTGGTACGAGCGTGGCGAGCTCCCCGGCATCCGCGACCTCGCCCGTGAACTCGGCTCCATCGGCGCCCTCGGCATGTCGCTCGACGGCTACGGCTGCGCAGGGGCCACCGCCGTCCAGTACGGACTGGCCTGCCTCGAGCTCGAGGCCGCCGACTCCGGCATCCGCTCCCTCGTCTCCGTGCAGGGTTCACTCGCCATGTACGCGATCCACCGCTTCGGCTCCGAGGAGCAGAAGCAGCGCTGGCTCCCCGGCATGGCGGCCGGCGAGATCATCGGCTGCTTCGGTCTGACCGAGCCCGACACCGGCTCCGACCCGGCCGCCATGCGCACCTACGCCAAGCGCGACGGCGACGACTGGGTGCTCACCGGCCGCAAGATGTGGATCACCAACGGCTCCGTGTCCGATGTCGCCGTCGTCTGGGCGCAGACCGAGGACGGCATCCGCGGCTTCGTCGTGCCCACCGACCGGCCCGGCTTCTCCGCTCCCGAGATCAAGCACAAGTGGTCCCTGCGCGCGAGCGTCACCAGCGAGCTCGTGATGGACGAGGTGCGGCTGCCCGCCGACGCGGTGCTCCCCGGCGTCACCGGCCTGCGCGGCCCGCTGAGCTGCCTGAGCCATGCGCGGTACGGAATCGTGTGGGGCTCGATGGGCGCCGCGCGCTCCAGCTTCGAGGCGGCGGTGTCGTACGCGAAGACACGTGAGCAGTTCGGCCGGCCGATCGGCGGATTCCAGCTCACACAGGCCAAGCTCGCGGACATGGCCGTCGAACTGCACAAGGGGATCCTGCTCGCCCACCACCTGGGCATGCGGATGGACGCGGGGAAGCTGCGGCCGGAGCAGGTCAGCTTCGGCAAGCTCAACAACGTGCGCGAGGCCATCGAGATCTGCCGCACGTCGCGCACCATCCTCGGCGCGAACGGGATCTCGCTCGAGTACCCGGTGATGCGGCATGCCACCAACCTCGAGTCGGTGCTCACCTACGAGGGCACCGTCGAGATGCACCAACTGGTGCTGGGCAAGGCGCTCACCGGCCTGGACGCCTTCCGGTAGCCCGGGGCGACCGGTCCGGGCGGGGCCGGCGCGCGCCCTGCTCAGCTCTGGTTGAAGAAACCGTCCTGCGAACGGCCCGCCGGGTCTCCGCTGACGATCTGGGTGTCCGCGGGGGTCAGCAGGAAGACTCGCGTCGCGACGCGCTCGATCGAACCGCGCAGCCCGAAGGCGAGGCCCGCGGCGAAGTCCACGACGCGCTTGGCGTCCCCGGGCTCCATCGACGTGAGGTTCACGATGACCGGGACGCCCGCGCGGAACAGCTCACCGATCCCGCGGGCGTCCCGGAAGCCGTCGGGAGAGACCGTGGCGATCCGGCGGCCCTCCTGCTCGGCGGACTCGGAGGCGACACGCACCCGGGGGTCGGTGACCCACGCGTCACCCGTGTCAGCACCCTCGGCGTACTCGTCGTCGTAGTAACGCCCGTCGTCCTCGACGAGTCCCAGCCAGGCGCTCGCCTTACGCACCGATCCCATGGACGCCTCCTTTCATCGCGGTCACTTGTGGTTCCGCATATCCCCTATCGTCGTCCATGATGCGGATCGGGCGCCAAGTGGATAGTCGCCGCGCAGGGGATTCGTGACGGTACTGGTGCAGAAGACGTGGCGATTCGTCAAGGTCCGGCCGCTGCAGGGGCCATGACGGGATCAAAATATAAAAGTCGGGCCGGACGGGTGACCTTGGGGACGTACGGGTGAACGGCCACTCGCTACGATGCCCACCGCACATCTCAGCGACGCACGGGGGGCAGTCGTGTTCGGAATCGTCAGGCCGTGCTCGCACCGGCTCACCGACGGGCTGAGAACCGAGTGGATGGCCCACCTCTGCGGACTGTGTCTGGCACTTCGATCCGACCACGGACAGTTCGCCCGGGTCGTCACCAACTACGACGGCCTGATCGTCTCGGTCCTGACGGAGGCTCAGGCCGAGCGGACCCCGGCACAGCGGCGCACGGCCGGGCCCTGCCCGCTGCCGAGCTCCTCCAGCCGGTCGCCGAGGTAGACATGGGCCTGGGCTAGGCCCTCACGGTTGCGCGGCTCCGACTGGTC
>NZ_JBEXRZ010000324.1:0-5458 GCF_040613325.1 Streptomyces sp. NPDC006283
GCCCCCACCAAGCTCGAGCTGCTCGAAGCCTGGCTTCCCGCGCAGCCGTGGTACGTCGGCACGGCACTGGCCGGGCCGGCCAACGGCCCGGCTGAGGGCATGGGTGTCTGCGTGGGCCGGCCCGCAGCCGGCACATCCGTGCGCACCATCGAGGTCAGCGACCGGCCGGTCCCCCGCTGGACGCCCCACCTGCCCGTGGGAGAAGGCGAAATAGGCGAGATCGTTGTCAGCGGCCAGGCGGTCAGCCCGCGCTACTTCCAGTCGCCCCAGGCCGATGCCGAGCACAAGATCCAGGACGGCGAACGTCGTTGGCACCGCACCGGTGACGTCGGATGGATCGACGGTGAGGGGCGCCTCTGGTTCTGCGGACGCAAGAGCCATCGCGTCCGCACCTCGAGCGGCGACCTGCACACGATGCGCTGCGAAGGCGTCTTCACCACCCATCCGCAGGTCAAGCGCGCAGCGCTGGTGGGCTTCGGCCCGCACGGAGAGCAACGACCCGTGCTGTGCGTGGAGCTCGAGCCCGGCACCGAGCGGAGGCACTGGCCCAGGATCGAGGGCGAGTTGCGCGCCTTGGGCGCGAACAAACCGGTGACCAAGACGATCGACGACTTCCTGCCCCACCCCGCCTTCCCTGTGGACATCCGCCACAATGCCAAGATCCGCCGGGAACTGCTGGCCGGCTGGGCCGAGGACCAGCTCACCGGAAGCCGCCGCCCGTCCGGCGCCGACCAGGCGCTGCGCGCCGTCCCGCTGCTCGGATGGGCCTACCTGGCGGCCTGGCCCCTGCTGCCCTGGGAACATGCGGCGCTGACCGCGCTGTGGTGGGTCGATGCCTTCCTCAGCGTCGTCGTCCATGCGGTCCAGATACCGTCCGCGCTGCGCGCGGAGCAGGAACTCGCCACCGCGCGCTGGCCATGGGCGACGGCCGCGCTCACGATGCTGTTCGGGGCCACGTGGTGGCGTCGGCGCAGCAGCAAAGCGAAGGGTGATGCCGCGTGAAGACACTGGTGACGGGCGCGTCCGGGTTCCTGGGCAGCCATATCGTCGACGCCTGCGTACGCGTCGGCGACGACGTGCGCGTGCTCGTACGCGAAGAGAGCGATCTGAGCCATCTGCGCAGTGTTCCCGGTGTCGAGTTCGCGTACGGAGATCTCCGCGACGCCGCCTCCCTGCGCCAGGCGATGGACGGCATCGATGTCGTGCACCACAGTGCGGCCCGAGTCACCGACAGGGGGACCCGCGCCCAGTTCTGGGACGAGAACGTCGCGGGCACCGAACGCCTCGTGTCGACGGCCCGGGCAGCCGACGTACGACGCTTCGTGTTCATCAGCAGCCCCAGCGCGCTGATGAGCATTCGTGGCGGCGACCAGCTCGACATCGACGAGAGCGAGACCTTCCCCGCACGCCACCTCAATCTCTACTCGGAGACCAAGGCCGCCGCGGAACGCCTGGTGCTGGCCGCGAACCGCACGGACTTCACCACCGTCGCACTGCGCCCCCGGGCCGTGTGGGGGCCGCGTGACCACTCCGGCTTCATGCCGCGGCTAATCGCGAAGATGATGACGGGCAGCCTCCCCGACCTCTCCGGGGGCAGACGGGTGTACGCCTCGCTGTGCTACTGCGAGAACGCCGCCTACGCCTGTGTACGGGCGGCGTGTGCCGACGGAGTCGGCGGCCGGGCGTACTTCATCGCCGACCAGCAGCCGGTGGAGATCTGGAGCATGCTCGCCCTCCTCGCCGAGCGGTTTGGCGCCAAGCCCCCGACCAAGCAGGTCTCCCACGGCGTGCTGCGCGCGCTCGCGTTCACGGCGGACATGGTCTGGAAACTGCCGCCGCTGGCCAAGCACTCCTCGCCGCCGCTCTCCCGGTACACGCTGGCCCTGTTGACCCGTTCAGCGACGTACGACACGTCAGCGGCGCGGCGGGATCTGACCCCGCCGCAGGTGGACCACGACGCCGGGATGGCGCGGCTGGAAGCGTGGATCGACAGCATCGGCGGCGTCAACGAGTTCGTGAGGAAGGTGAAGTAGTCATGACCGCACAGCATGTCGCCTCGGCCAGCGGCACCGGGACCGGTCCTCGCGGAACGGCCCCTTTCCGCCGTCCTGTCTCTGCGACCGAGTGGTCCTATCTGGCCGCTGCCCGGCTGGGTGACCTGCTGGTGCTCCAGCTGGTCGTCGAGGGCGCTGGGCCGATCGACGCCCTGGCCCTGAGCCGGGCCGTGGCCGAGGCCTCGGCGTCCTGCCCGGGCTCGCGACTGATGCGCTGCGGCAGGATGTGGGTCGACAGCGGACGTCCGGCCCGGGTCGTGGTCGCCGAAGGCAGGGGCTTCGACCGCACGACGTTCACGGGCCTTCCTGAGCTCACCGGCCCGTTGGCCGAGTCCGAAGGCCGTCCGGGCTGCGAAGTGCTGCTACTCACCGGCGAACCGAGCACCGTGGTCTTCCGCGCATCACACGCCGTGATGGACCTCAAGGGCATGGCGATCTGGTCCACCGAGGTGTTCCGCGCTCTGCGCGGCGAACCGCTCCACGGCGCCGTCGACTCGCTGGCCGACTACGCGCTGCTGGATGCGGTGGGCCGGACCGGTCAGCGGCCTCGTCTCGGGCTCGACCAGCGCTCGCCGCTGGGCGGCCGCCCGGGCAACTGCTCGGTATGGCGGCGGCGTATGCTCCCAGGCCAGCACGCGGCGTCGGCAGCGAAGGTGGCGGCCACGGTTGCCGGAGCCGGAGCCGTCGCAGGCTCCACCGCCCGGATCATGGTCCCGGTGGATCTGCGGCGTCACGCTCCCGGCGTGTCGTCGACAGCCAATCTGGCCCTGCCGGTGTTCCTCGACATCCCGGCCGGCCAGAGCACGGATGCGGTCCACCGACAGTTACTCAATGCGCTGGCCTCCCGGCAGGAACTGGCGCCCGGCGCGGAGACTGCCCTGGCCCGCCTGCCACTGCCCGCAGCCGCAGCATTAGTGCGCGTCTCACGCGCCGCCACTGCGGCACGACACCGGTATCTGGCGTCGGCCATCGTGTCCCACGCCGGCCGGCTGGCGCCGGAGGATTTCAGCGCCGGGGAGTTCACCGCGACGAGCGTGTACGCCCTTCCGGTGCATGCGCCCCTGATTCCGGTCAGCATCGCGCTGCTGGAACTTCCCGAGCACATCGAGCTGGTGGTCTCCGCCCGCGGGGCGGCGGACGTCGGCGGGCGCTGCGAGGAGCTGCTGGACCGTATCGAGTCCGCACTGGGCACGGTCCTCCCGGCCCCATATGAACCGCCCGTGGCACCGCCGCGGGAGCCCGTCGCGGCCGAACTCCTGCTTGCGCCCGGCCCCGACGGGCTTCCTTCCCCGGAGACCACAGTGCTGCAGCTGTTCCGTGCGCAGGCCGCGCGCCGTCCGGACGCACCCGCCGTGCTCGGCGACAACCTGCACTGGTCGTACGCGGAACTGGACCGCCGCTCCAACGCCGTCGCGGGCGAACTGCTCTCCCGGGGAGTCGGGCGCGGCGACGTCGTCGGTGTCCTGGCGGACCGCTCGGCACTCGGCCTGGCCGGAGTCTGGGGCGTCCTCAAAGCCGGCGCGGCCTTTCTGCCCGTCGACATACGCAATCCGGCGCGCCGGGTCGAGGAGCTGCTGCACGACGCGCAGGCCCGCTTCTGTCTCACGGAGAGGCCCGCGTGCGCCAAGGCGGAGGGAGGCAACCGCACGACGATCCTCCTCGAGGACATCGCGAGCGACGAGGCGACCGTCGACGAGCACCAGCGAGCGGCCCTCACCGCTGCCGCTCCCGGCCCGGACGATCTGGCGTACGTCATCTACACCTCGGGGTCCACCGGCAAGCCCAAGGGCGTACAGATCGAGCACCGCAGTCTGACCAACGTCGTCGGCTGGATATCCCCGTTCATGCGGTGCGACGAAGAGACCCGGGCCGCATACTCCTTCTCCCCCGGCTTCGACCTCTCGATCATGCAGATCTTCCCGCCCCTGCTGCACGGCGGCGCCGTCGTACCGGTGCCCGGCGAACTCGACCACCTCAAGCTGCGCGAGATGTTCTCCGGACGGCAGGCCAACACGCTCGGGATGACGCCTACCCACCTCGACCTCGCCGTACGCCTCGGCATCCGCCCCACGGGCATCCGGGCCCTCCAGGTCGGCGGCGAGAACCTCACCGCGGCCAGCAGCAGCCGGGCACGCGCGGCCTTCGGACCTGACTGTCTGTTCGTCAACATCTACGGTCCCACCGAAGCAACGGTGGCCTGCACCGTCGCCGTCGTCGGCGACGACACCGCACGCCCGTCCGCGCCGATCGGAGTACCGGTGCACCGCACCTCCGTGTCGGTACTGGACGAGCGTGGGAACGAAGTCCCCGACGGCGAGCTCGGCGAACTCCATGTGACCGGCGTTCAGCTGGCCCGCGGATACCTCGGCCGCCCCGACCTGACAGCCGACCGATTCATCTGGCTCCCGGACGGCCGACGCGCCTACCGCACCGGCGACCTGGTGCTCCGCCTGGCCGACGGGCAACTCGAGTACGCGGGCCGAATCGACTCCCAGGTGAAAATCCGCGGTCACCGGGTCGAGCCGGGCGAGGCCGAGGCAGCACTCACCGCTCTGCCGGACATCGCACAGGCCGCGGTGGTCGCCCGCCCCCGGCCCGACACCGGCACGCCCGCTCTGTGCGCCTTCGTGGTGCCGGCCGAGGGTGCGGCTGCCTTCGACGAGGCTGCCGTACGGGCGGAGCTCGAGCAGTCGTTGCCGTTCCACCTGGTGCCCTCGGTCGTACGCGCGGTCTCCGGGCTGCCGGAGACCGCCAACGGCAAGACGGATCGCAATGCGTTGCCGAATCCTTTCGACCATGCGCCGGTGGAGCCGGAGAAGGTCCCGGCAGCGGGCCCGAAGCATCCGGCGGCCGGGAACGGTCCGGGACCCGGCACCGCAGCGGCGACGGCCGAGATCTGGGCCCGCGTCCTGCATTGCAAAACCACGGACCTCGATTCCTCATCCGACTTCCATGCACTCGGCGGCGACTCACTGGCCGTCCTGGAAATGCTGGCCGCACTCGGCGAAGACCTCTTGAGCCGAGCCGCGGAGCAGCAGTTCCTGGCCCGGCTCGGCTCCCTCAGCGAGAATCTCACGCTCGGCCGAGTCGTCGAGACCGTCGAGGCGCTGCGGAGCACAACGTGATCTTCGTCGGAGAGGGTGCGCTGCTCTGGCGCGCCGTACAGCACGCACTGGACCACAACCTGGCCGTGGACCTGGTCTGCGGCCCTGCTCTGGCCGCAGAGGCTGCTCGGCCCGACGTTCCCTATCGTGCCGTCGCGGACGTCAACTCCGTAGCCGCCGAGCTGGTCGCCGTCGGCACGGACGGCCTAGTACTGCAACGGTTCTTGTCGTGACGGTTTGACCGTGTGCTCGTTGAGCTGTTCATGGGTGGGGAACGTGCTGAGGTCCGATGGTGGGCGG
>NZ_JBEXRZ010000325.1:0-5340 GCF_040613325.1 Streptomyces sp. NPDC006283
GACCTGGTCGCACCCGACGGCTCCGTGTACAACCTCAAGGCGTACGGGTCCGGCGGCAGCGTGGACAACGTGATCACCACCTACTCGTGACGCGGTCCGGCCCCTTCTTCGTGCGGTTGCCGCGGGTCAGGCGGCGGCGGAGCGGTACTTGCGGACCGCCAGGGTGCGGAACACCACCAGGATCAGCAGCGACCAGAGCGCCGATGCCAGCACGGGGTGCTGCATGGGCCAGGCGTCGGGCGCCTTGAAGCCGGGCGGCAGGTTGCCGAACAGCTCACGGCACGCCTGCACGGTCGCGCTGAACGGGTTCCACTCGGCGATGGTCCGCAGGAAGCCCGGCATGTTGTTGGCGTCCACGAAGGCGTTCGAGATGAACGTCAGCGGGAACAGCCAGATCAGTCCGCCGGAGGTGGCGGCCTCGGGCGTGCGGACCGAGAGGCCGATCAGCGCGCCGATCCAGGAGAACGCGTACCCGAGGAAGAGCAGCAGCAGGAAGCCGAGCAGCACCTTGCCGATGTTCTCGTGGACCCGCCAGCCGAGGATCAGTGCGACGACCGCGAGCACGACGAGCGTGAACGCCGTCTGCACGAGGTCGGCGAGGGTGCGGCCGGTGAGGACCGCGCCGCGCGCCATGGGCAGCGAGCGGAAGCGGTCGATGAGGCCCTTGTGCATGTCGTCGGCAATGCCGGCGCCGGCGCCCGCGGTGGCGAAGGTGACGGTCTGGGCGAAGATGCCCGCCATCAGGAACTCGCGGTAGTCCTGGGGCGAGATGGAGCCGCCGACCTGGATGGAGCCGCCGAAGACGTAGGTGAAGAGCACCACGAACATGATCGGCTGGAAAAGCCCGAAGATGATCATCTCCGGGATGCGCGCCATCCTGATCAGGTTGCGCTTGGCCACGACCAGCGAGTCGCCGACCGACTGCCCGATCCCGCCCTTGGGGCGGGGCGCCGTGATCGGCGCGGCTTCTGTGGTGGCGCTCACTTCGCGCCCTCCTTCCTGGACTTGCGGCCGGACCGGTCGCCCTGCCCCTCGGTGTCTGCGGTGTCCGCTTCCGCGTCCGCGACCTCGGCCGCGTGCCCGGTCAGCGAGATGAAGACGTCGTCGAGGGTGGGGCGGCGCAGGCCGATGTCGTCGATCTCCACGCCGCGGGTGTCGAGGTCGCGGATGACCTCGGCGAGCAGCTTGGCGCCGCCCGTGACCGGGACGGTGAGCTTGCGGGTGTGCTCGGCGACGGCGACCTCGCCCTTGCCGTAGGAGGCGAGCACCTCGCGGGCCGGGACGATCTGCTCCGGCTCGTGCACCACGACCTCGACACGCTCGCCGCCGGTGCGGGCCTTGAGCTGGTCGGAGGTGCCGCGGGCGATGACCTTGCCGTGGTCGACGACGCAGATGTCGTCGGCGAGGTGGTCCGCCTCCTCCAGGTACTGCGTGGTCAGCAGCAGTGTCGTACCGCCGCCGACGAGCTCCTGGATGACCTCCCACAGCTGCTGGCGGTTGCGCGGGTCGAGGCCGGTGGTCGGCTCGTCCATGAACATCACGGGCGGTGAGACGACCAGTGCCGCGGCCAGGTCGAGCCGGCGGCGCATACCGCCGGAGTACGTCTTGGCGGGACGGTCGGCTGCGTCGGCGAGATTGAAGCGCTCGAGCAGCTGGACCGCTCGTGCCTTCGCGTCCCTGGCGCTCATCTGGTAGAGCTGCCCGACCATCTGGAGGTTCTCCCGGCCGGTCAGGTACTCGTCGACGGCGGCGAACTGGCCGGAGAGGCCGATGGACCTGCGCACCTCGTTGGGGTGCTTGAGGACATCGATGCCGGCGACGACGGCGGAGCCGCTGTCGGGCTGGAGCAGAGTGGTCAGTACACGCACGGTCGTGGTCTTGCCGGCGCCGTTGGGGCCGAGCAGTCCGAGGACCGTGCCTTCGGGGACGTCGAGATCGACGCCGTCCAGTGCCCGTACATCGCCGAAGGTCTTCACGAGACCTTCGGCGTAGATGGCGCCTGGCATAGGGGGTCTCCCAAGGTGAAAAGTGGATGGGTGCGTCCGCGCAGCAGGACTCGTTCCGCCGGTGATCCCACTTTGGCGGGAGCATGGCAGAAGGCTTACCGTAACGCGATACATCGCGTTTCTCAAGTGTGTCGCGTTACCCTGCGCGTGTATCGCGATACATGCACGTCGAGAGTCCGGGCCGGCTAGCCCATGACCGTGTAACCCGCGGCGCGCAGCGTCGCCGCGACCTCCTCGCAGTGCTCCGGGCCCTTCGTCTCCAGATGCAGCTCCACCTCCGCCTCCGTGAGCCCCAGCCGTGGGTCGGTGCGTACATGGCTCACGTCGAGAACATTGGCATCCGCCACTGACAACGCACCGAGAAGTCCGGCGAGGGCCCCGGGCCGGTCGGTCAGACGCAGCCGCAGCGACAGATACCTGCCCGCCGCAGCCATGCCGTGCCGCAGGATGCGCTGCATCAGCAGCGGGTCCACGTTGCCGCCCGACAGGAGGGCGACAACCGGACCCTCGAAGGACTTCGGATCGCTCATCAGCGCGGCCACCGAGCTCGCCCCCGCCGGCTCGACGACCATCTTCGCCCGCTCGAGACACAGCAGCAGCGCACTGGAGAGCGCGTCCTCGGAGACGGTACGGACATCGTCGACAAGATCGCCAATGATTTTGAAGGGCACATCGCCCGGGCGCCCCACCTTGATGCCGTCCGCCATCGTCGACGGCTCCCGGATGGAGACCGGACGCCCCGCCGCGAGCGACGGCGGATACGCCGCGGCGCCCTCCGCCTGCACGCCGATCACCTTCACGTCGGGACGCAGCGCCTTCACCGCGACAGCGATACCGGCCGCAAGACCGCCGCCCCCGATCCCGACGACGATCGTCCGCACCTCGGGGCACTGCTCGAGGATCTCCAGGCCCACCGTGCCCTGCCCGGCGACGATGTCGGGGTGGTCGAAGGGGTGGATGAGGACGGCGCCCGTCTCGTCGGCGTACTCCCGCGCGGCGGCCAGCGTCTCGTCGACCACCTGCCCGTGCAGCCGCACGTCGGCGCCGTACTCCCTGGTCGCCGCGACCTTCGGCAGCGGGGCGCCGACCGGCATGAAGACCGTGGAGTGCACGCCCAGCAGCGACGACGCCAGCGCCACGCCCTGCGCGTGGTTGCCCGCGGACGCGGCGACGACGCCCGCCGCCCGCTCCTCGGGCCGCAGCCCGGCGATCCGCACGTACGCCCCGCGCAGCTTGAAGGAGCCGGTGCGCTGCAGGTTCTCGCACTTGAGATGGACGGGCGCCCCGACCAGCTGCGACAGGTGCCTGCTGCCCTCCATCGCCGTGACTCTGGCGACGCCGGACAGCATCTTCTGCGCCCCCCGGATGTCGTCGAGGATCACGGAGCGAAGGATCTCGGGCGCACGGAAGCTCATGCCGCAAGTCTCGCAGTTCGGCCCATGAGAAGCGGTGGCGTCCGCATCCCGGGCCAGGAGCGGAGGCGGATTGTGCAGCGCAGCTCCGCGTGGGCCCGGGGCCGCGTACTCTGTCCCCCACCAACCGACCACCGCACAAGAGAGCCCCCGCAGCCATGCCCACTTCTCAGGACATGACGACCACTGCGTCTGCCTCTCGGGGGAACCCCACCTCCGAACCGCCCGGCGGCCCCGGTCTCCTCGATGCCCTCCAGCACCAGGTGGCCCTGTTCGCCCGCCGCGCGGAGCAGACCCGGCTCGGCGGAGTCGGCCAGGTCCGCAACTCGATGGACCGTGCCGCGTACCTGCTGCTCAACCGCCTCGACATCGAAGGCCCGATGGGCGTCAAGGCGCTGGCCGCCTCGATGGGCATCGACTCCTCCACCGTGACCCGGCAGGTGGCGCCGCTCGTCGACACCGGCCTGGTCAAACGCACCTCGCACCCGGAGGACGGCCGCGCCGTCGTGCTCCAGCTGTCCCCGCGCGGCCAGGCCCGGCTCCAGGAGGTCCGCGACTCGCGGCGCGAGCTCATGGCGCAGGTCACGGAAGGCTGGACGGAGAGCGAGCGCGAAGCGTTCTGCACCCTGCTCACGCGTTTCAACTCGGCGCTCTCCGCCCGCCAGGCGGGCCTGCCCGCCTCGGACACGGAGACCACGCCGACCTCTTGACCTGAGCCCGCCCCCGGGCCCTATATGAGGACGTGAGCGAGCGGAACCCGGCCATGGACCGCCGTCGCGCCCGGGAGTTCGACGCCTTCGTGGCAGGCGCGGCGAGCCGACTGCTGCATGTCGCGACGCTGCTGACGGCGGAACCCCCGGCCGCCAACCCCCTGGCACAACGGCTGCTGACCGCCTCGCTGGCCCGTACGTACGCAGACTGGGACCGGCTGCGCGGCGAGGACCCGTACAACCGCACCCGCCAGGAACTCGCCGTCCGCTTCGCGCGCAGCGCCTGGCGCTGCCACCGGGTGCGCGGCGGAGTGCTGGACCGCCTCACCCCGCAGGAGCGGCTGATCCTCGTGCTGCGTCTGCACGAGGGCGTGGCGGAGGAGCAGACGGCGGCGGTCATCGGACTGCCGGCGGACCGGGTGCGGGCCATATGCACCCGCGCGGTCGCCGCCATGCGCGGCCCCCGGCGCACACCGCACCGCCCTGTCCTGCGGATCGCGTCATGAACGGACCCGAGCGCGAGGACGAGGTCGCGTCATGAACGGACCCGAGCGCAAGGAGGACGAGGTCCGCCGGATGATGGACGGCCCGCACCCCGCAGTCCCCGCCGGCCTCGGCCGGCTCGCCGCCGAACAGGGCGCACGACTGCTGCGCCGCCGGCGCGCCCTGCACAGGATGTTGCTTGTGCTGCTGGTCGCGGCGGTGATCGCCTTCACGGCATGGGCGACGGTCGCCGAGCCGTGGACGGTGCCTCCGTCGGACACGACCCCGCCCCTGGAGGGCTGGTAGCGCCCCGGGGTGATTCGGCCTTGTGCCCCGATTGGTTCGCCCTCTTCGTCCGGATCTATCCTGGAAAGAGCGGTGCATGGAACGAGTCCGGGAGGCCCCATGACCAGGAAAGTAGTCGACTGCCGCGACACCCCGAGCGTCTCCGGATGCACCCTCACCATCAGCGGTGAGGAGGACGAGGTCGTACGGGCGGCAACGGAGCACGCCGTCTCCGTCCACGGACACACGGACGGGCCCGAGCTGCGGCAGATGATCCGCGAGTCCCTGAAGGACGAGAAGGTCGGCGTCTGAGACGGCGGCCGAAGCGCCCTTGGACCCCCCGCTTCCGCAGACCGCGAAAGGCCGCAGGCCCCCGACGCGCTTCCGAACAGACCCAGGTGTGGGCCGCGAACCCAAACAGAGGAGCATAAGTGGACCTCGCCC
>NZ_JBEXRZ010000326.1:0-5292 GCF_040613325.1 Streptomyces sp. NPDC006283
GAACGCGGACGACTTCTGTTCTGCGGCGAGGTACGAGCGGGATCAGTTGCCGACATCACCCAAGCCCGGGATGCCGGCCTGGTCGACCTCCTCACTGCGCCAATGGGCTCAGCGCGGGTCCGACGATCGGAAGCCCGTTGAGCGAGCTGACCAGCACCCGCATCCGCACCACCGCCGTCAAGCTCGGCTTGCCGCATCTGGCCGAGGCCCTGAACCAGTACATCCAGCGGGCCGACGAGGCCAAGATGGGCTACCTCGACCTGATCGACCTGGTACTGGCCGAAGAACTCGCGGTCCGCGACGACCGCCGCTTCCGCAACGGGCTGCGGCTGTCGAAGCTGCCGCATCACAAGACGCTGGAGGACTACGACCTGTCCTTCCAGCCCGACCTCGATCCGCGCAAGGTCAAGGACCTGGCCACCCTCTCCTTCGTCGAGGACAAGGCCAACGTCGCTCTCCTCGGGCCGCCCGGGGTCGGCAAGACCCACATCGCCGTCGCCCTGGCTGTCGCTGCCTGCCGGGCCGGCTACTCGATCTACTTCACCAGCCTCGACGACATGGTCCGCCACCTCAAGGCCGCCGAGGACCAGGGCCGGCTGATGAACAAGCTCACCAGCTACCTCCGCCCCAGCGTCCTCGTGGTCGACGAGGTGGGATACCAGCCGCTGGAGCGAGCGGAAGCGAACCTGGTCTTCCAGGTCATCTCCAAGCGTTACGAGAAGGGCTCGATCATCCTGACCTCGAACAAGACCTTCGGCGAGTGGGGCCAGGTCTTCGGTGACGAGGTCCTGGCCACCGCAATCCTCGACCGCCTCCTGCACCACTGCGAGGTCGTCTCGATCAACGGCAACAGCTACCGGCTCAAGAACCGCCTCCAGGCCATCGAACGGGACACCGACGTGGCCTGAGCAGCGGTGCACATAACTTCGTACGTGGTGGTGCACTCAGACGAGTACGCGGACAGACGCTGTCGTGGCGTTGGCCCGGGGTGAGGAGGACAGCCAGTGGTCTGCCGCGGCCGTCGACGGCGAGATGGAGTTTGGTGGGCAGTCCTCCTCGGGATCGACCGAGGGCGTGATCGTCCGGTTCGTCCTGCCGGTGCTTCCCCCTTTTCGACCGGTGGCTGCGGCGTGCTGGTGGGCTCGGACGACGGTGGAATCGATCTGGACGAGCCAGTCAATGTCGCCAGCTGCATCGGCCTGGGCCTGGACCTGCTGCAGGGCTCGGGTGAACACGCCGTCCAGTGCGTAGCGCCGGAAGCGGGTGTAGACCGTCTTCCACGGTCCGTAGCGTTCCGGCAGGTCACGCAAGGAGATCCCGGTCCGGATCTTGTAGACCATCCCGTGGATGACCTGCCGGTCCTCCACACGAGGCCGACCTGTCGTAGCCCGCGGTATCAGGGGAGCGAGCAACTCCCACTGCCGATCGGTGAGTTCATGGCGGCGATTCACCTCACCATGATCCACCTTCTGATGATCTTTGAAGACGGACCCTAGTGCTGAATTCCGCTAGGTATAGATGCTGGTGGCGGGGTGATTCGCGTACTCGGGGGCGGGCTGCACAGACCCGCCCCTCCCACCCGACGACTACGCCGCCGATTTGTGCACTCCCTTTGAGGAATCCAGCACTAGCTAGGAGCAACGACGCCGGTAACTCAACCCCGCACTATCAGCGGCCGCTCCTCACATCGAGGTTCTGGACTCACACCGCTGGCGGTTCTTCACAGCCCGGCCCGACTGCTCGCACAACAGGCTGACACACCCGGACGAGAAGCCACCCGCCCCCTTCAAGATCGCGATTCGCTACAAACTCAAGAGGCCCGAAACACCACCACAAATTCCGCCGGCACCACTGGCTTGGGTGCGGCAAGCCCCTCCCCCATCAGCACCATGGACGTTACGCCAACATGATTGACGTTAACGACGGTGGGCGTGTTAGGTCGATCTGACAGCAGTCTTTGACATAGGCCGCGTAGAAATGCCGTTTCTTCCGAGTGCCGCCGGGAGGCTTTCATGGGTAGGCCAGCGAGGTCGTCGCAGTGGCCTTTGGTGGGTCGGGACAGCGAACTGGAGGCGTTCGAGAGGGCCTGGGCGGGCCAAGGGTGTCAGGGGATGGTGATCTGCGGCCCGGCGGGGGTGGGTAAGTCACGGCTGGCCGAAGAATGCCTGGCCAGGGCTGTGCGCGCAGGTTTCTCCGGCGGGCGGGCGACGGCGACCGCGGCGGCTGCGAAGGTCCCTTTGGGGGCGATTGCGCACCTGTTTCCGAACGAGGTGAACTTCTCCTCTCCAGCGAGGAGCTTTGCCGCAGTCGCCCGGGCGCTGGCAGGACCGAACGGTCAGCGCCGGTGGGCGCTGCTCGTGGATGACCTACATCTGCTGGACGCCACCTCGGCAATGCTGCTGCAGCAGCTGCTCCACACGGGTACGGTCCGCCTGATCGGCACGGTCCGAGCAGACAATCCGTCAAGCGATGCAGTCGATCTTCTGTCCCGTGGCGACGCACTACACCGGGTCAACCTGGAAACCTTTGACCAGGACCGGGTCAGGCAGCTGCTCCGGGCCGTGCTGCGCGGCCGGGTCGGGTGGCACACCGTGCTCACCCTGCACGAGGCCTCGGGTGGGAACTTGCTGTACCTGCACGAGCTGGTCCACGGCGCCCTGGCTGCCGGGACGCTGGCCAGCGACGGCGAGATCTGGGAACTGACCCACGACCGGCCTGTTGGCACCCCGCGGCTGGCCGAGCTGATCGGCGCCCGGCTAGCCGCCGCCGGGCCCGCGCGGCCGGTGCTGGAACTGCTGGCGTTGTGCGAACCAGTGCCGCTGACAGATGCCGAGAATGTGGCACCCCTGCAGACGCTGGCCGAACTCGAAAACGCTGAGCTGATCCACGTCCTCCGGGACGGGCGGCGCACCACTGTGGCCCTAGCTCACCCGCTATACGGCGAAGTCCTCCGTGCGAACTTGTCCGCTCTTCGTCGCCGTGTGCTGTTGCTAGCGCAGGCACAGCGGGTCCAGGAGTATGGTGCACGGCGTCGCGATGATCTGCTGCACATCGCCAGCTGGCACCTAACCGCCACGGGCACCGCCGACTCCAACCTACTCTCCCAGGCCGCTAAGCTCGCTTGCCGTGCCCACGACTACCCTGAGGCCATCCGCCTTCTCGCGGCGCTGCCAAGTCGTTCGCTCGCAACAGATCTGATGCTCGGGGGAGCCCTGCGCGACCTGGGGAAACACGAGGAAGCTGAAGAGGTTCTGAAGCTGGCGGCCCAGGCCGCGATCACGGAATCCGATAAGCTAAAAATCACGCTGGCTCGCACCGCAAATTTCCATTTGAACGCTCGCTTCGGTGATGCGCTGACCATTAATGACACAGCGCGTACCAAAGTCTCCAGCCCGGCTGGTCAGCACTGCCTCCTTATCAACGAGGGTGCAATACTGGCTCTTTCGGGAGATCCGAAGAATGGACTTGCCCTTCTAGAGTCGCTGGAAGCGGATGTTTCCCGTGCACCAGAGATCGAAACATGGGTGTATGGAGCCTCGAGGAAGATCGCCGCACTGGCTCTTGCCGGGCGCACGAGTGAAGCGCTTGCGCTTGGTGACCACGCCTACGCCACACACCAAAAACTCGCCGAGCAGGTGCTTCTACCCTCTCCTAATGTGCAACTGACCCCAAAAATTCTAGCGCTGTCGGAAGCGGGCCTTTTGGAGGAAGCTCGGACAGTGGGAAGGCAAACTTGCTTTGGCATGAAGGCAGTTCTGATACTTCGTGCGTGGGTAGCCTTCTACGTGGGCCGCGCTGAGCTCCTGGCAGGGCATCCGGCCTCGGCTCGCCACTGGTTTGCGGAGGCTATCGCGATGGCCCGCCGCCGCCACCACGTCCTCATCCTTCGGTTGGCGTTGACCGGGCTGGCGACGTCCATGGCATTGCTAGGGGACTCATCGGCGGCCGAGTTGTATCTGGCAGAAGCTGACACGTTCCCATATACAGGCTACCTTGCAGGTGAGGAACGACTGGGAGAGGCGTGGATACTTGCGGCTCGCGGCGAACAGGTCCGGGCCCGGTCGGTACTCATAGAAGCGGCCGCAACAGCTCACGAAACCGGTCATGTCACTTCCGAAGGACTGTTGTTGATGGACGTCGCCCGCCTCGGCGGTGCCAATGACGTCTCCGACCGGTTGGCCGAACTCGCCCGACAAAGCGACGGGAACCTCGCCCCGGCCCGGGCTCACCTGGCGGCCGCGCTGGCCGCCGACGCACCCGACCAGTTGCTGGCCGCCGCCGAGGAACTGGAAGCGATCGGCGCGGACCTGCTGGCGACCGAGGCGACCACCACAGCGGCCGCCGCCTGGCGCCGCGCCGGGCAGGCCCGCCAGGCCACTGCAGCAACCCAGCAGGCCCAGGCGCGGGCGGCACGCTGTCAAGGCGCCCGCACTCCGCTGCTCGCTCCCCCCGAAGCCACCTCAGTGCTCACTGCCCGAGAACTGGAGGTCGCTCTATGCGCCGCCGCCGGCACCGCGAGCAAGGATATCGCCGCTGCCCTGCACTTGTCGGTGCGCACCGTCTACAACCACCTTCAGCACGCATACGCCAAACTAGGTGTCACCAACCGCCGCGAACTCGCCGACACCCTCGGCACAAGGATCACCCGCGTCCCGTCCCGCGAGCCCGCCCTGGGCCACTGGTCTGGAGATGAAGGATGATTGCTGGTCAACGAGGTGACTGGGGGCGACCCCGATGCGGAGGTCGCGCATCAACCCACGCTTCGCTGCGTGCGTAGCGGCCGACTCGACGTCACGCTGCCGTGACCGGGACTGTAAATCGTTCGGTGTAACTCCTGATCATGGAGGGTGCATCGATGACCAGTGAGAACGTGTCCGATTCCGAGGCTGCCGAGCCACGAAAGCTGCGTCGGCGAGGGCCGTGGATGGCCAGTTGATCGACGAGTTGGTGGGTCGCGCTCAGGCCGAGGTCTGCAGCTGAGTGGGGAGGGCCGGCTGTTGCAGCAGCTGACCAAGCGGCTGCTGGAGTCCGCTCTGGAGGGCGAGATCACCGATCATCTCGGCTATGAGAAGCACGACCCGGCTGGTAAGGACGGCGGCAACTCCCGCAACGGCAAACGCTCCAAGACCGTGCTGTCCGACGTCGGCCCGATGGAGATAGCCGTGCCCCGTGACCGGGACGGTTCCTTCGAGCCGAACGTCAAGAAGCGGCAGAAGCGCCTGACCGGCATCGACGAGATGGTCATCTCGCGGGCCGCGAAGGGTCTGACCACCGGCGAGGTCCAGACTCACC
>NZ_JBEXRZ010000327.1:0-5278 GCF_040613325.1 Streptomyces sp. NPDC006283
CCGTCCGGATCGTTGGGGCAGAGCGACGGAAGGTCCGTGCAGCACAAGAGGGGACGTACGCAGTGATGAAGTTGACCACCCGGGGATCTCTGGCAGCGGTACTGGCGTGCATGGCGACGGCGGTGGCGGCCGCACCCGCCGTCGCCGGGACGACCGTGCCGGTCGGTCTGCCGCTCGAGGCCCTGGAGACCGCGGTGCCGGTCGAGGCCCCGAAGCTGAGCACCGGTGTGCCGGTGCCCGTGCCGGGTGCGCCGGACGGTCCGCGGTACGTGACGGGGAACCTGCTGCCGCAGAACACGGTGCCCACGGTGCCGATCGCCGGCGAACTGCCGCGCACACTGCTGGAGGTCCCCGTCGAGAACCCCGTCGGTGAGGGCAACCTCGGTGTCGCGCAGGCCGTGTCCGAGGAGTCGGACCTGAAGCTGGCGAGCCCCGGCGCCACGCTCGGCGCGCCCCTGTCCCAGCCGGCCGGTGAGGGCCTCGGACTGCCGGAGCCGACGCTGCCGCAGGCCGCACTGATCGCGCCGGCCCTGCAGGGGGCGCCGACGGCGGGACTGCTGTTTGGCTGATCGTCCGTTCGCGCGGGGCAGCAGGGCCCGGAGCAACCCTTTCGTCCCGCCCTCGTTGTCAGCTCGGGAACACCGGTACATCGCGGGCGTGCACCGACGGGAGGGGCCGACGGCATGAGTGTGACCACGCGGGGCGGAGCGACGGCGTCGCCGGGCGGTGGGTTTCCCGCCCGCCGCCTGGTGCTCCGGGCCCTCTTCACGGTCGGCGCGATCGCGGGCACGGCGGGGGCGCTGATGCCGATCCTCGCCCGCCGGAGCGGCGTCGGCCGGGGGCGCGGCGGGAACGAGGTGGCGGCGCAGTCGCTGGAGCGGTTCACCGAGATGTACCGGGGGCGGCACATCCAGGGCAGCGCCACCGTGATGGTGCCCGCTCGCGCCGAGAGCCCCGGGCACCCCGGCGACGACGAGGACGCCCGCTCGGTCCGCTCCAACCGTCCGGCCGGGGGCGTCGGGCTTGTTCCGAGTGTCGAGGTGCGTATCGACGGGCGGCCGCTGCACGTCATGAGGCGGGCCGACGGCACGTACCTGAGCCTGGTGAACCACTACGAGTCGTTTCCCACCCTGCGGGACGTGGCCCGCGCCGCGGTCGACGAACTGGGCGACGCCCAGTTGTCGTTGACCCCCATGCACAGCGTCTGACCGGGAGGGCCGCACCCGTGTACACCCGCAAGAACCAGCGGAATCTGACCCGTTCGGAGAAGAGACGGCTGGTCGGCGCCCTGCTGGAGCTCAAGCGCTCCGGCCGGTACGACGAGTTCGTCTCGATGCACGGCGAGTACTACGTCTCCGACGCGGAGGACAGGCCGCGGGTGGCCCATATGACGCCGTCGTTCTTCCCCTGGCACCGCACGTTCCTGCTGAAGTTCGAACAAGCCCTGCAGAAGGTCGACCCGAGCGTGTCCGTCCCGTACTGGGACTGGACGAGCGACAACACGCCCGCGTCCTCCCTGTGGGCGGAGGACTTCATGGGCGGCACGGGCCGCAGCAGTGACCGGCAGGTGATGACCGGGCCGTTCGCCTACCGGAACGGGAACTGGCGTATCAATGCCCGTATCACCGATGGCAGGTTCCTCACCCGCGACCTGGGCCGGCCGGGTAATCCGGTGTCGCTGCCGACGAAGGCGGAGGTGGACGCCGCGCTGAACGAGCCGGTCTACGACGCCGCACCGTGGGACAGCACCGTGACCACCGGCTTCCGCAACAGGATCGAGGGCTGGAGCGCGGGAGGCGCCGACCGCTGGCGCAACCACAACAGGGTGCATCGCTGGGTCGGTGGTCTGATGATGGGCGCCACGTCGCCGGACGATCCGGTCTTCTGGCTCCACCACGCTTTCATGGACCTGCTGTGGACACGCTGGCAGGGGGCGCACCCCCGGTCCGGCTATCTGCCACGGCAGCGTCTCGGGCGGTCCGATCCGCAGTACCGGCGGGTGTTCTCGCTCGACGAGCCCATGCCGCCGTGGGACGTGAAGCCGTCGGAGATGCTCGACCACACCCGCTTCTACCGCTACGCGTGATCCGCCTTCCGGCATGACGTCCCTTCCGGCATGACGTCCCTTCCGGCCCGGCGGCCCGGACACGACTGCGGCCTCCCCCGAGTGGTGAGGGGAGGCCGCAGCGGAGGACGTGGTGGTCAGCCGCCGTAGGCGCCTTCGCCGTGGTGGCCGTTGTCGCCGTTGTGGCCGTGGCCGTTCTCGCACTTGATGCCGAAGGCCGGGTTGAGCAGGGCGATGACGTCCACGGTGTTGCCGCAGACGTTGACCGGCACGTGAACGGGAACCTGGACCAGGTTGCCGGACAGGACGCCGGGGGAGCCGGCGGCGGCACCGTGCGCTCCGGCGTCGGCGACGGCCATGCCGGCGCCGCCGGCGAGGATGGCACCGGTGCCGGCGACTACGGCGGCTGCCTTCGCGATACGCGACATCAACTTCTCCTTGTAGGAAGGGAGTGGGTCGCAGGGTGCGACCAGCACATACCGTCCAACGTCGGAACCGATGGGGCGGTAACGGATCAAAATCAAACTCGTGGTCCGATCGGTCCGGCGACGACCGGCCCTCGCGCGCCCGTGCGAGCGCCTGTGCCCCGACCGTCCCGCCGATGCCCTCGCGCAGGAAGCCGGCGTGCCCATTGTGCCGGTGGCGCGATGACGGCCGGGAAGGGGCGCAGGGCCTCGCGCTCGTTCCCGGTCGTAGGCGGTCCGATCCGTTCGGCGCCGGCCACCACCCTCTTCTTCGAGCATATGTTCGGTTTCAGCGGTACTGTGGGAGCCATGGCAGCACATCTCCAGGGATCGCTCTTCGATCAGACCGACGAGATCCGCCTCGGTCCGCTCGACGGTGTCCGGCGCACCGTGCTCGGCGACGGAGCCTGGATCGACGTCCTGCCCGGCTGGCTCACCGGCGCCGACGCGCTCTTCGGCGAACTGGTCGGCGATGTCCCCTGGCGCGCCGAGCGCCGGCAGATGTACGAACGGACGGTCGACGTCCCGCGGCTGCTCGCCCACTACGGGGAGGGCGACCCGCTGCCGCATCCCGTGCTCGGCGAGGCGCGGGACGCCCTGTCGCGTCACTACGCGGCAGAGCTCGGCGAACCCTTCCGCACCGCCGGGCTCTGCTACTACCGGGACGGGCGCGACAGTGTCGCCTGGCACGGCGACACCATCGGGCGCGGGGCCCGCGAGGACACCATGGTCGCCATCCTCTCCGTCGGCGACCCGCGCGAACTGGCTCTGCGGCCCCGCCGGGGCGGCGGCGCACAGGTGCGCAGGGCGCTCGGGCACGGCGACCTGATCGTGATGGGCGGCTCGTGCCAGCGGACCTGGGAGCACGCCGTGCTCAAGACGGCGCGTGCGGTCGGCCCGCGCATCAGCATCCAGTTCCGTCCGCGGGGAGTGGGCTGACGCGGCGCCTCAGACCGTGCGCCGCACGGCGCGGCCCGCCAGCACGTCCGTACGGGCCCCGTCCTCGATGACGAACCGGCCGTCGATCAGCACGTGCGGGATGCCGACCGGCAGTGTGCGGGGCGTCTCGAACGTCGAGCCCGCCGCCACCGTCTGCGGGTCGAACAGCACCAGGTCGGCGCGGTAGCCCTCGCGGACCACGCCACGGTCGGGCAGCCGCAGGCGGGCGGCCGGCCTCGACGTGAGGTGCGCGACGGTCTCCTCCAGCGACAGGATGCCCAGCTCGCGGGCATAGCGCCCGAGGTACTGGGGGAACGTTCCGTACGCCCGCGGGTGCGGCTTGTCGCCCTGGAGGATGCCGTCGCTGCCGCCGGTGTGGACCCGGTGGCGCATGATCTGCCGCACGTTCTCCTCGTGGCCGACGTGCTGCAGGATCGTCGAGCCGAGCCGGTCCTCGAGCAGCAGCCGCCGGGCGGTCGTCCAGGGCGCCTCGCCGCGCTCGTCGGCCGACTGCCGGATCGTCCGCCCGACATGTTCCGCGACGGCGGGATTGCTCACACCGGAGATCTCGATGGTGTCCCACTCGATCGGCACGCCGTGGCAGCCGTCGGAGCCGAGCTCCTCCAACTGGTGCCGGATCTCCTCCGCGGTGGCCTCGTCCCGCAGCCGCGCCAGCACCGCGTCGGGCCCGCCCTCGCTCGCCCAGCTCGGCAGCATCGCGACGAGCGTCGTGCAGCCGGGCGTGTACGGATAGGTGTCGAGCGAGATGTCCGCGCCCGCGTCAAGGGCCGAGTCGAGCAGCGCGAGCAGATCGGGCGCCTTGCCCTTGTTCACGCCGAAGTTCATGGTGGCATGCGCCAGATGAAGGGCGCAGCCGGCCTCGCGGGTGAGCTGCACCATCTCCTCGTACGCCTGGAGCGCGCCGGCGCCGTAGGAACGGTGGTGGGGGCAGTAGAAGCCGTCGTAGGCGGCCACCACGCGGCACAACTCGGCCAGTTCGGAGTCGTTCGCGTACATGCCGGGGGTATACGTCAGCCCCGACGACATGCCGACCGCGCCCTGCTCGAGTCCTTCCGCCACGAGCTGCTTCATGTGCGTGAGCTCGGCGTCGGTGGGGGGCCGGTCCTCCCAGCCCATGGCGTGCATGCGGACGGTGCCCTGTGGGACGAGGTACGCGGCGTTGACCGCTATGCCGCGGCCGCCGAAGTTGCGGTCGAGCCGGTCCAGGTACTCGCCGACCGTGCGCCAGTCGAAGTCGATGTCGGACCCGTCGCCGTTCCACCCGGTGATGGCCGTGCGTACGGCGCCGAGGGTGGCGTCGTCGACCGGCGCGTACGACAGGCCGTCCTGGCCGAGCACCTCCAGGGTCACGCCCTGGGCTGCCTTCGCGGAGTGGTCCGGGTCGCGGAGCAGCGCGAGGTCGGAGTGGGCGTGCATGTCGATGAAGCCGGGGGAGAGGGCGAGGCCGTCGGCGTCGAGCACGCGGGGGGCGGTGGGGCGGGGGCCGGTGTGCTCCGGTCGGATCTCTGCGATGCGTCCGCCTTCGACGGCCACGTCGGCGCGGTAGGAGGCGGCGCCGGTGCCGTCAACGACGCGGGCGTCGCGGATGACGAGGTCCATGGGTCGCCTTTCGGGGGGCGGGTGGGTGCCGCTGCGCGGGGCGTTTTCCCCACCCCGCCCCTTCCCGAACCGGGGCAAGCCCCGGGCCCCAAACCGCGCTTCGCGCGGTGTCCTCAAACGCCGGACGGGCTGATTTCGCTCCGCGAAATCCAGCCTCGCTGGGGGTACCTCCCACGGCCGCCAGGCCGTA